>NZ_JADBRW010000399.1:0-13729 GCF_020247025.1 Microcystis sp. M109S1 | reverse complement strand
CTCAAAACGGACGGGTCGAAAGTGTCAGACTTAAGCAATTAAGCGTTTTTCGCTATCTGCGTCAACCCCGTTGACGCGACCACCCTAAAAAAGTGGCGTGGTGAGGAATCGCCGTCCGTTTTACGGCGGCGAGGATGTCAATCTTTATTATCACCAAATAGAGACCAAAAACCGCCCTTGCGATCCCCTTCCTTTTTTTGTCCCTTCTGGTCTTCCATTTCAACATTAGGATTAACTACTTTATCTAGTTCCCGTTTGCACCTAATCACCGTCGCATCTTTGGGGCTGACTTGCCAGGCACGATTGATATGAACCCGGGCCATGGCGAGTTGATTTTGTTGCAGGTAGGCTAAACCGAGCAGGGCGTGACAGATGCCATTATCCGGTTCTTGCCGCAGGGCATCGCGCAATTCTCGCAAAGCTTGGGCGGGGTTATTTTGGTCAAGAGAGGCTTGGGCGCGGCGAATATAGGCTTCTAGGGGCGATTCTTTGGCTTTAGCCTCGGCTGCCGTCGTGACAGTCGCTCCCAATAACTCGGACTGGTTAGGATTGCCTTGGGAGATAAAGACTTTCTGGATAGTTTTCTTGTTGCCCTGACCTTCGGTTAAGATCAGATAAACCAGATTGAGTTCACTGAGTTGGGCGATTTTCTGATAGGTGTTTTCTAGGGCGGTATATTGATCGATCGCCAAAGATTGCAGGATTTTTTGATAGGCTAATTCATAGTTAGCGGTGAACTGGGCTAGTTTTCTAGCTGGTTCGCTGCTGATAGTGATTTTACCCGAATCCTTCGCCATTGCCTTGCCCATTTGTGTTAAAACAAGGCGAAATTCTTCCCGAGATAGTTTGCGGCTTAGATGTTCGTAGGCAGGGTTAACTAATTTTGAGAGTAACTCATTAGCCTGTTCCCTTTCGGCGGGGGTGTGAATGCGACAGGTATCGGGATGGAGTTTATAGGCAATTTTTAAGTAACGCTCGCGAATCTCCTCCTGTTCGGCATCGATCGAGACTCCTAAAACAGCGAAGTGATCGATTAAATCAAATTGAAATAATCCCTGGGAAATCGGAAAAGGCATACAGCGAGTCCTACTCTAATCACAATGATAATCGCAATAAATATTAAAAGAATTAAAACTGAAAACTCCAAGAGGCGGCTTTTTGCAGAGCTTGGCTTAAGGGGGTGTGAATCTGTCCGTTAGTGGCCAGGATTCGCCCCGTTTCCATCAGAAAAGGACTCTCATCGTAGGCGCTAATTTTACCGCCAGCTTCTTCGATCAGAATAATTCCCGCGGCCATATCCCAGGGATTAATCCCTCGTTCCCAATAACCATCTAAGCGCCCACAGGCCACATCGGTTAAGTCTTTGGCAGCGGAACCGCTGCGGCGTACCCCTTGGGTCAGATGGGTCAGATAACAGAATTCGGCATAATTATTATCGGGGGTTTGACAACGATCGTAGGCAAAGCCCGTCACCAGTAAACTTTTTTCTAGTTCACTCGTCCGGGAGACATGGATGGGACGACGGTTCAGGGTGGCTCCTAAACCCTGGGCTGCCCGAAATAGTTCCTTTCTAAAGGGGTTATAGATGACTCCCACTTTTGCTATCCCTCCGATGAGTAGTCCGATGGAGACGACGGATACGGGATAACCGTGGGCATAGTTGGTGGTGCCATCGAGAGGATCGATCGCCCAGAGATACTCGCTGTCCGTCCCGGGCAGTTTTCCCGATTCTTCCGCTAGAATCCCATGTTCGGGAAAGTGACGGCTAATAATTTTGAGAATTTCTGTTTCTGCTCGACGATCTATTTCCGTCACTAAATCGCCCGATCGCCCTTTTTCTTCTATTTTCTCGATTTTACCCCAATTATCGATAATTATTGTTCCCGCTGCTAGGGCGGCTTCGCTGGCAATGTCTAGGTATTTTTCTAATTGGCTGCTGGTATCTGGCACGATTAATCCCTAATCTATTCTTCATCTAAGGGTAAACCAAAACGCACTTTGCCACGGGCAAAAAAGCGACCGAATTGTAATTCATAGACTTCATCTTCGTCTTGGGTGGCTACTTCCATATCGCTACGGGCATAACTGACACAAAGTAAAGCATAACCTCTGGCTTTTAATTCCGGCGATAGTCCAATCGCTTCTGGTTGATGGATGTCTCCTGATAATACCCTGACCGCGCAGCTGGTACAAGCTCCATTGCGACAGGAAAAGGGTAATTGATGACCCTGTTTTTCCAGACTGTGCAGTATATAGTTATCCCCTGAAACGGTGGTGACAAATTTTTCCCCCGTCTGACGATTGTGAACGGTGATTTGATAATATTTACTCATAGTTTAGTTAGGCGGAAATTATAGATGCAATTTAGATAGTTCTAAATTTAGGGGCTATTTTGGTCAGCCGCCTTGATTATATCATCAATAATTGCTCAAATAGTCATCATCTTGACAAATTCTCCTTGACAAAAGATTCACTTTTCGGGGAATTTGCCTAAATCTAAGAATCTTGTACCATCAGCTTTAATCGTCTTTAATCGTCAAAATATCCACGGGCTTGACATAGGCGAAAAATCAGCATCTTTTCTTAAATTACGATGAAATTGATTAATGTTAAGAGTTCTCAGAAAACGTTTAAGAGAGAGACTGAGAAGGTTTCAGGCTGGGAATAGATTGACGCACGATTTATCTATTTTAGAAGATTGGTCATAATTTTGTCAATCTCTCGTTAGAATTTAGCCAGTCTCTTAATACTCTATCCGCACTTTCTCCCCTGCTTTCTCTGAGAAATTAGTTATCGAACGTTTTTTTTACTTATTTTTCAGGGATAGCGGATAAGATAGCTCGAAGTGCTTTGTTGACATCTTCAGAATTTTTGAAAACTTTAGCGACATCTGGTTCTAAGGTGACAGTGATTTTTATTTCATTTACCTGAGAAACAAAACGAGTAGGATGAGCCTTAGTATAATTAAAATTATATTCAGGAAGTAGGTCATCTTGTAAATTTTGGTTGGTTTCAGAATCCTGTGTATTTTTCATAGTCTTGGCGTTCTTTTTTGTTTGTTAAACGTGCGCTGATAATACTAATTATTTGATTTCTTTCAGTAAAACAAACGACTAAAAGGCGATTATTGTCATCGTGTCCGATAATAATTTCTCGTTTTTCACTGACCGAATGCCACTCATCATCAAAAATGTAGGCTAGGGAATCTCGAAAAACAGCCTTAGCTTCTTCAAAATTGATGCCATGCTTTTTGAGATTAAGTTTTGCCTTGGGGTTAAGTAGTGGTGCAAAATTAATTTCTTGGTTAGGATAGGCACTCATGCAAGAGGCAAAAGTCAAGAGGTGGTTAGATATGTGTAATTAATTTTTCCTAGGTACTTATCCCAATCAAATTGTAAGTTCATAAACTCAAGTATAGTTCAATCTCCCCCTAAACGCCGCACTTTAAAACTTTGTCGTTTTCCTACTACCAAGGTATCATAGTTAGAATGTAGGGTGCGCTCTTCGATAGTGTAACGCCGATTTGATGATGAAGTTGGTGCGTGGGGTGGGGATTGTTGATTTTGGTTTTTTAACAGAATTGGGAGTCGCAAACACGCACCTCTACTCTTGAAAATTCATCTCTTTTAATCTAACTGCACCGTCGATAATTGAGATTTCCTGGGAGCCAATTTGCACGATCGCATCTAATCCCTTACCAATAATTTTAACTGCTGGGGGACGACTTTTCTGTACGGTCATCACCAGAAAAAATTCCTCGCTGCCCGTGGCTAAAATGCGCTCACCTGTATTAGTTTTCTCGACTTTTAAAGTCACGGGAGTGATAAAAGTTCCCTGCATATTTGCCCGATTTTGAGTGATAGTAAAACTATTTTTTCCGAGAGTAACATTTCCCTGTGTATTCATCACCCAAGTTTTATTAATAAATTCTGGTTGATCGACTTTACCTAATAATTTATCCATCAAGACGAATAATCCGGGAGAACCGGAGGACAGACTGTAATCGACGGCGAAAGAGCGAACTAGAGCGACTCCTGCCCGTGTATCAGCCCCTTTAACCCTAATTTTATCAGTTTTTAACGTAATTACCCCCGAACCATCGGGACTAGATTGAAAAGATATCGGTTTTGCCTGTCGCCAAGGTGGGGTTTTCGGGAAAGTAAGGGTATTTTCTGAGTTCCAGTCGCCTTTTGACCGCTCAAAACTCGCCCAATGTCCTCCTAGTCCCCAAATTCTCACACTGGCGACATCAGGAAAAGACCATCCTCCCACAAAAGGTTGCTGTTTGAGATAGATACTAGCGACAAAATCCTCTTCATTTTGCCACCGATTACGAAAAGCATAAAATCCCTTTTGTTGATCAACTAAAACCCGGGAAAGTTGGCGTTCGGGATTTTCTGGAATAAGATTAGATGGATAAGCAGCGAGAAGAAAAGGGGCAATATGAGGATAATGGGGGTGAAAAAGTTGTTTTTCTTGACCTTGTAATCGCCATTTTATTGCTGGTATCAATGATTTATCGGTAATTCCCAATCCAGCAGTTAATAAAGATACCCCTACAAACATCTGATGTCTGCCATAAGCAGGAATCAATAATTGACCATTTTTAGGGACAATTCTGGTTAAATAATGGGGGATCAATTGGGCTGCCGAGGAACCAGTTACTAAGTCTAATCCGAGACTATTTCGATACCCTTGCAGAAAAGGAAAAACAGCGATAACCATGGGTTCGGTGCTGTATAAATCTCCTTCCGTGCCAAATCCTCGATCGCCGATAGCTGTGGTAAAATAGCGTTCGATGTGACGTTTGGCCATTTCCACCTGTGCAGAGGGATAATAGAGAGGATCGGGCGGTACATCTTCCTTGAGAATCGCTAAACTAGCTAATCCTGCCGCACCTCTGGCCCGCGCATTCCAGTTACTAACTGCCTCTCCATTCCATCCATCTTTGGGTGAACCACCTTTGAGAAGTTTTTTACTTTCACTAAATAACCAGCCAGTAATTTCCCGTTGGCGCTTTTCTCCCCAAAAATCATAACAAAGATCGTAGGCGAGAGCGACTCCGGCGACAATTGGAGATTGTTCTAAGACTCTCCTTCCCCGATTTTTACGGGTTTTTTCGAGAATTTCCCAGGCGGTTTCTGCTGATTTTCTATCTTGATTTAAAATCGCTAAAAAACAATGACCTGTGGCATGATAACCCCCATTAGGAACATAACCATCGTAATAAATTTTTTGCTGTAAACTGTTGTTTAATTGGGCGATAATAGTTTGACCGATGGGAGTTTTCGCTTTTTCTCTGAGATTAGTTAATTCTGACTTGCGAAAGATTAAGCGGGGATGTTCTCGCGGTTGTAGGGGTTGATGATTAGGGACAGGATTAGGCCATAAAGGGGAAATTGTACCATTAACTGTGTTTTGTAGTCTTCTTCCCCCTAAAGTGCCTTGATAACTGCCGATAAGTTGGTCTTGGTAGGGGACAATTTCGATATTATAGATAGCTTCCCTGACTTCCGCTTGCCAAGGGTGAGTTTGAATGTTCATTTTCACCTGTAATCGCCAAGCATTGTCTAATTTAATCGTTTTTACCGTACCTTGGTGATCCACTTCTTTATTGAATTTGGGCGCGTATCCCCACACCGAAGGCTGACAAACAGATCGATCGCAGCTTAAATCTAGGGTAAGATTTTGATAAACGGGTTGATCTTGCCACAGTTTCCAAACGCCATTTTTTAGGGTTAAACGAAGGTTGCCGGTTAATAATTGCGGATCGATGGTTTCTTGACTAGGTGCGCTTGTACCACCTAGCAAAAGTAAGGGAATGGCCGCTAAAAAAGGAGATATTTTCATATCAAACAAGCCAGGGGGAATATTAGGTATTCTAGGAAGAATAATTTCCAAATAAATTGGTAAAATCGGCTGATTTCGCTTTTATCTTCTAAATTTACCCCGCGACTACGCCACCAAAGAAGAAGAAGTAGGAGCAGATGGGCGACAATGGCCAGAGGAGAATTAATTCCCGTTATCCCCAAGAGACCGACGGCAATCATCCCTGCATAACATAGAGAAATTGTCAATAGAGAAATTGTTAAGATTTTTTCAGGGCCGAGCAGCAGGGTAAAAGTGGTAATCTGGTAAATGCGATCGCCTTCTAGGTCAGGAACATCCTTGAAAATAGCGATCGCAACGGTGAAAACAAGAACAAAAGCTGTTAAAACCCAGACTGAGGGATAGATAGACTGATTTTGATTAATAACTGTGTTGTAGTGGCGAAAAAGACCTAAATTGACGATAACACCCCGGACGGTAAAAATACAGAAGGCTGCCCAGAGAGGAAAGCGTTTTAAACGCACTGGTGGCAAGGAATAGGCAGTACCGATGAGTAAACTAATGCCCACGGTGATTAATAGCCAAAAACCACCGATAAAAGCCAGTATAATTGCTAAAATACCAGTAAAAACCACGATTAACCCTCCTGTTAACCGAGAAAATTCGCCCTTGGCTAGGGGAAGCTGGGGTTTATTGATTTTATCGATGTCGATGTCTTCCAACTGATTTAAACCGACGATATAGACATTACCAGCAAGACAAGCGACCCAAGTGAGCAATAAAACCGACCAATGGCTAAAAAAATCGCTAATATTGCCCAAAGCAATTAAATAGAGACTTAAAACACTGAAAGAAGTGCCGATAATCGTATGGGGACGGGAAAATTTCCAGAGACTCCCTAACCGGTGGAGAAAGTTAGGCCGGGGATGGTTAACTGGAAGAAAAGGAGCTTGATTCATCAGACCTCTTGTAAAAATCAAAAATTGTCGTGGTTGGTGAGGGGTCGGTCGTCAGTAGTCGGTCGTCAGGAGAATTAAGAATGAATAATAATCAATTAAATGGTCTATTTAGATATTTTATGCCACTTAATCCTGATTTTTGACGTTTTTAAACCCTCAAAAATCAATTATGCAAGAGGTCGATCAAAAAAAATCAATCCGAGGACAAGTAATCTGTTAAAATGATAATCCAGACTCAAACCCTGTGGAGAGGTGGCAGAGTGGTTGAATGCGGCAGACTCGAAATCTGCTTTAGGGTCACACCTAACGTGGGTTCAAATCCCACCCTCTCCGTTGAACTGATAATTTAGTGCTGTCGTTCTCAGCCATAATTTTTGGTCAACTGTCTTAAGAGATATAGCGTTGTCCTGGGTGGTTTGCGACTACTTAACTAAATTTAGACAACAAAAATCGACCCTGATTGTTAAGAGCAAAAGCTTTTCCACTCTCCCCCACTTCTTTACTTTTTCATTGCTAGGGTCAAACCATCACCAATAGGAATAATACTGATATTTACCCGTTCATCCTGCTGAATTTTGGCATTAAGTGAACGGATAATTTTGGTGCGATTATCGGTGCTATCGGCCGCCGCTACTCGTCCCGACCAAAAAACATTATCGATGGCGATAATTCCGCCGCTTCTGACCAATTGTAACGCCCGTTCGTAGTAGAGATCATAATTACTTTTATCGGCATCGATAAAGACAAAATCAAAACTATTACTTTCTCCCCCGGCGATTAATTGATCTAAAGTCTCCAGGGCTGGGGCAATTCTTAAATCGATTTTATCGGCGACACCGGCCCGCTGCCAATAACGGTGGGCTATACTGGTATATTCTTCCCTTAGATCACAGGCGATCAGCTTGCCTTCTGGGGGTAAAGCTAAGGCCACCACTAGAGAACTATAACCGGTAAAAACCCCTATTTCTAGGGTTTTTTTCGCCCCGATCGCCTGTACCAAAAAAGCCATAAACTGACCTTGTTCGGGGGCAATCTGCATGACTGCCAGGGGTTGAGAGGCAGTTTCTTGACGTAATTGAGCTAAAATAGGAGGTTCTCGCAGACAGATAGAT
Organism: Microcystis sp. M109S1; assembly: GCF_020247025.1. NCBI lineage: Bacteria > Bacillati > Cyanobacteriota > Cyanophyceae > Chroococcales > Microcystaceae > Microcystis > Microcystis sp. M109S1. Next base: position 5,829 of record NZ_JADBRW010000399.1, on the reverse strand, counting down.
TGATAATAGGAATAAAATTGTCGATCGAGTCCAAGAGTTTGATTAGCCATAAAAAAATTGCTAAAGGATAGAGTTATCGAGTAAAATTCTGGGTAATCTGAAGCTAGAGAGAGCGTATTGGTTGATCAAAAAGGAAGACTTGGCAGGAAGCAAATCATGATGAAACCCGACTCGGATCATCTCTTTAACGAGGATCTCGAACAGCTGTTAGAGAGTTTAGAAGACAAAGACGCCGACGGTGACGAGGCTCTAGAGGAACTTTTTGGCGATAGTATCAATTGGGAAGAATCCGCCACTAATGATCTTTATTCTACCCCCGGACCGGCTCCCAAGTTAGAACCGGAAGATGGGGATGATCTCGAATCTCTGCTGCTAGAAAATGCGGTTGTCCTGGACTCAGAAGCAATTATAGCCATCGGCAACCCCAATTTTTACGACAGCCTCGAAGACTTAGAAGCTTTTCTGGAAAAACCCACGCCACCGGCGCAACCGCCACTACCAGACATCTTTGAATCCCTAGAGGCCTTCCTCTGGGAATCCCCAGCAGTGGACCCGGTGGCTGCGGTGGAACCGCTGCAAGGGTTAGAATCACTGGAAATTGCCCCAGAAAGCCTCCTAGAGGATGAATTCAAGGATTTAGAAAAACTCCTCGAAGAAACCAATCAGGTGATGGCAGCAAATCCGGCGGCCAGTGTCAGTCCGCCAGTCGGGTCAAAAAACCTGCGTCCCCTTGTCAGTAAAGCTTTTGAACAGACGATGCGGGTGCCGATCAAACAATTGGATAACCTCAGCAATCTGATCGGGGAACTGGTGGTTAAACGCAATCGCCTTGAAGAGGAACAGGATCGCCTGCGTCTCTTTTTAGATAATTTGCTAACCTGCGTCCAACATCTGGGGGATGTGGGCAGTCGGATGCAGGATCTCTATGAAAGAAGCCTCCTAGAAGGGGCTTTACTGGCTAGTCGCAATTCCGGTGGTGCCATCGGTTACGGTAGAGTTCAGGGAGAAAATCAGGGGGATTCGGCCATGGCTGGCGAACTAGATGCCCTAGAGATCGACCGTTTTACCGATTTCCATTTATTATCCCAAGAGATGATCGAATTGATCGTACGAGTGCGAGAATCGGCCTCTGATCTTCAATTTGTCGTCGATGAAACCGATCAGGTGACGCGCAGTCTGCGACAGGCCACCACCCAACTACAGGAAGGGATGACCAAATCGCGCATGGTTCCCTTTAGTCAAGCCGCCGATCGCCTACCCCGGGCAATTCGCGATATTTCCCTGAAACTCGATAAACAAGCCAAATTAAAAGTGGAAGGGGGTGATGTTCTCATCGATAAGATGATCCTCGAACATCTCAATAGTCCCATGACCCATCTGGTCAACAATGCGATCACCCACGGCATTGAATCACCCCAAGAACGCATGGCCAAAGGGAAACCTGCCCTCGGGACCATCTCTGTCCGGGCATTCCTACAGGGGAATCAAACCGTGATCACCGTTGGTGATGATGGGGCAGGTATTGATGCTGATCAGGTGAAACGCAAGGCGATCGAAAAAGGCCTGATCGGCGATCAGGAAGCTGAACACCTCAGTCCCCAAGAAGTCTATGAACTCCTCTTTCACCCCGGTTTTAGTACCAAAGATCAGGCCGATGATTTTGCCGGTCGTGGGGTGGGTTTAGATGTGGTGCAGACCAGTTTAATCGATGTGCGCGGGACCGTTACTATTGACTCGGTACTGGGCAAAGGAAGCACTTTTACCATCCGGTTACCCCTAACCCTGAGTATCTGTAAGGCCCTCTGTTGTGTTAGTAATCATGCGCGCATCGGGTTCTCCATGGACGGAGTGGAAGATATGAAGGATTTCCGGTCCAGCGATATCCAAATCGATCGGGAGGGACGGCGCTGCGTTTTCTGGCAAAATACTTTACTACCCTTCCAACCCTTGAGCGAATTGCTTTCCTACAATCGGCAACTAAGTCGCGGTAGTTTTTATACTGGCAAACAGGAGCAAGACTCTTTTTCGATCGTGATCCTGCGCGGTGGTAATAATCTCCTCGCAGTACAGGTGGATCAAGTGATCGGTGAACTGGAAATCGTCATCAAACAGATCGAAGGACCGATTCCGAAAACGGCTGGGATTGCTGGGGCGACGGTTTTGGGCGATGGTACGGTGATGCCGATCGGCGATGTGTTAGAGTTAATCGACATCGCCAGGGGTCGTCTGCGTACCGATAACGGTGGTCTTTGGCGCCAACCTGCCCCCCCCGTAGCGGTGGAAACTAGCCAAAAATCGGGGGCTATGGTTCTGATTGTCGATGATTCGATTACTGTCCGGGGATTGCTCTCTTTAAGCTTTAGTAAAGCCGGTTATCGTGTGGAACAGGCCCGGGATGGTCAAGAAGCTTGGGAAAAATTACGCGGCGGTTTGCCCTGTGATATCGTTTTCTGCGATATCGAGATGCCCCGCATGAATGGCCTAGAATTACTGTATAATTTGCAAAAAGACCCCCGATTAGCGTCCATTCCCGTGGCTTTATTGACTTCCCAAGGAGGGAAACGTCATCGTCAGGTGGCGGCGACATTAGGAGCTAGTGGTTATTTTACCAAGCCCTACACGGAAAGAGATTTACTCTCGGCGGCTGAAAGAATGATTGCGGGGGAAGTGTTACTAGCTAATAGTATTAAAGCGACTCGTAATCAGCCTTTATCCCCCGATGCAACGATTATTGACAGTAATCCCGCTAATTTCTTTGCACAATCGACTCCTCGGGTCTTGATTGTCGATGATTCGGTAACGGCGCGGGAAATGTTAGCGATTTCTTTGGTTAAAGCTGGTTATCGCATTGAAAAGGCCCGAGACGGTTTAGAAGCATGGGAAAAATTACGGGCTGGATTAGCTTGTGATCTGATTCTCTGCGATCTCGAAATGCCTCGCCTGAATGGGTTAGAATTGCTCTCTCGTCTGCAAGAGGATGAACAACTTCAGGGGATACCAGTAGCGATGATTACCTCGCGAGGGTCGCAAAAAATGCAGCATCTCGCCGCTGCTAAAGGGGCAAAAGGTTATTTTGTCAAGCCCTATATTGAGGATGTTTTACTGTCGGCAGCCCGACGTTTAATCGCTGGTGAGGTGTTAATCCAAAAAGAAAGTCCCGCGGATTAAGTTCAGTTGGAGTTAAGTTTTATCGAGGAGAATTTCCACTAAGGTTTTTACCGTTTTCTCTAACTGTTCGACGCGCTGCTCTAAACTAAGAGAAGGACTGGGAGGTTTTAAACCATGAATCGCTTGCAAAAATGCCTCCCATCCCTTTGAGCATTTAATATTGTAGGCTTCTTTATAGGCTTTATAGGCATTATTATAGTTACCGTAAAGGGAGATAATATCATCTTTAGTTAAATTTCCTTCAGGCAAAGACTTATGGGCAATATTCAAATTATGATCGCTTAAACTATTTAAAACTTCTTGCAAGCGGACAGTCAAAGTGGCCGTAATTCCGTAAACTTGGGCGGCATTTTTTAGATCCTGCTGGTGCAAATCTTCTAGGTTAGCAATTAATTTACTGATTCTAGACATGATTGATTTTACTCCTTAACTGATTTATTTATCTAGCAAAGATTTGTTGATATTGGACTGACCACTCCCCATTTGTGGCCGGTCAGGATCGGAGGGCAAGTTATTATCGATCGAACCAAAATCTTCCCAGTTATCATCGAGAAATAGAGATTTCACTAAAGTCCATAAAATAGTTAGCTTTCCATATACAGACTTGGTACTACGGACATTATGGGCCGCCACTTTTACTTCCATTTCGATCTGCTTTAATTCAGCAATAACTTTCTCTCTCTCCGCCGTAATTTTGGCTTTTTCTTCAGTTAAATTCCGCATTTCTGAAGTTAAAGAATCTAATTCTTTTTGCAGGTCAACATTAGTGGCAGATATTTCAACAATTTGGTCTTTTAAATGACTGTTATCATCTCGATATTGCTGATTCCATCGTTTATATTGTCCTTGAGAGCTTCGCAGGGACTTAATTACAGCAACAGCTTCTTGTAACTCCCGATTATCTGGATAATTTCTGGCTAGTTTATAGAGAGAATCTACTCGATCGTCGATATCCATTTTTATCTACCTCTTTGCCTAGATAATCTTATGATACCCAAGCTTACCGATAAAATTAACCCGAAGAACCAGCCTTTTGGAAAATAATTAAATGTTGTTGGGGCAAAGTCTCGATGATTTCTTCTGGCACTAAACCGACAGCGGCCATTTCTTTTTCTACCTGTCTGCGGGTCATTTTATGAAGGGCCTTGATGGGAATCAGAGGATTTTCACGACGGTATTCTACTAATACCACCCTACCATCGGGTTTTAAGGATTTGACCAGATTTTCCATCATCTCGCGGGGACAGGAAAACTCGTGATAAGCATCGACCATTAAAGCTAAATCGATCGCATTTATAGGCAATTTGGGATCGGTTTCTGTAGCGAGAATTGTGGTGACATTCTTCACTTGATTTTCCTCGGCCAAAAAATCAATTGCCCCTAACATTTCCGGTTGCACATCGACGGCGAAAACTTGTTCTACTAAATTCGCCATAGGAAAACTCAAATAACCTGTCCCCGCGCCGATATCTGCCACTAGGTCTGTGGGTTTTAAATGTAGTGCGGTGATCAGATCATCGGGTTTTTCCGTGAAACGGCGACTAGGACGTTCTAACCATAACATTTCTTGGTGTCCCATGACTTTAGCGATTTCCCGTCCTAGATAAAATTTACCGATACCATCGCGACTATGAAGCGATCGAATCTGATAATATTCCTCTGCCGCTAAAACTGAAGCATCGTAGGTAAAATTTAATAATCCGAAACCGCAAAAAACCACTATTAGAAACGAGACAATTAAGAAAAATTTTTGCTTAAACAGCATCGGGATTAAAAACGGTGGGCTAGAAAAAATAAATTCCCCGTCCGGGACAGGGAAAAAATCTATCTTGATCAACAAAACAATTAATCCAAAAATCCCATTAAAGTTTCGGGATCATCGATTTCATTGGAAGCAACGGGACGATTACCCATGACTGTATAAGTTTCGCTAATGTGCAGATGACTCAGAGCGATCGGACGATTGCCAGAGATCGCTAGAGTGCTACTGATTTCCATACCACTAGAGCCGACAGGACGCAATCCACCGACGGAAGAATAGGTACTCACAACTTTCAGATGGCTAACTTCCACGGGACGACCACCGGGTAACATTTCATCTTCCGTGAAGTGAAGATGGCTACTACCAACAGGGCGATTTTCGGGCAAGCGATGTTCAGGTTGATAGAATTTTAAGGCTTTGGAAGCTGATTCGGGACTGTTTTTCACCGAAAGGGCGACCACTTCTTTATCTTTGGCGGTTTTAGCCGTACTAGCCTTACCGCGCACAGTGCTGGTTTTTTCTTCTGTGGTTGCTGGGGTTTGAGTCCCATTTGTTTCTAGATTTTCCACCGTCATAACCTGATACTCCTTTCCGTTAATAGCTTCGGGGAAACGATAAGATTTAAGTTTAGGGTATTCTCGAAGACTTTTAATCTTTTTTTAAAATCCTCTCTAATATTAAGATACACCTTTCTCTCCCAAAACCCTATAAGTGTTGTTGACACTCCTGGGCCTAAAGGCGTGAGGATTCTTGAGCTAATCACAGCCCTTTCTGGTTTCCCTTACTTAGGTCTTACACGATTAGGTCTGAACCGAACCTACTAGAATATCACTTGCTATCTAGTTATCCTTTTTCTGGTTCACTCTCCAAGCGTTTTGGTCTTTCAACCAAGATTTGGG
>NZ_JADBRW010000398.1:0-10370 GCF_020247025.1 Microcystis sp. M109S1 | reverse complement strand
TCGCCCCTACAGGACGCGGGCCGATGAAGACGCAAGGTTTTGAAGCACGATTCTCTCAAAATCTTGCACCTGTTTCGCTCGTAAAGCCACAAAACCCTTACCTTGCCTACATTTCACATTTATTCAGCAAGCCCTAAATAGACAATTTGATTGATTATTATGACCACTGACTCCTGCCTAGTGACTCCTAAAGAACTACTACAGGCAAATCCCTAACCCCTGTAAAACTTTTTTGCCGAAAGTGACCGATCTGGGTAATAATTCTTTAATAAAGATTTGTAAACTTGAAAATGATTATCCCTTCGCAGTGCTAGAGATTTAATGAGACGACTAATTGCGATCGAAAAAGCTCTGCTCATCGGTCATATTGTATCGATGGCTTTTGGACTAGCCGGATTGTTGCTAGTTCTGCCCCATCCCGAATTTGTGGCCAATTTACCAGATTTTGGCAAAACCTTCTTTGCTTGGTCAATGGCCGGGGGGGGTGTGGTGTATATGGTGTTAGGAATGGCAGCGGTGGCTGTTTATGCCTATCGAACTCTAGGAGTGTGGCACTGGTTAGGATTCATGGTTCCCGCTATCAGTTTATCCCTTTGTAGCGAACTATTAGGAACCAGTACTGGCTTTCCTTTCGGTCATTATCGTTATCTTTCGGGCTTAGGTTACAAAATTGCGGGTTTAGTACCCTTTACTATCCCCCTATCTTGGTTTTATCTCGGTTTTAGTGCCTATATTATCGCTCGTGTTGGTTTATCCACTCTTGCTTTACCCCAATGGCTACAAAATCTAGGAGCGATCGCTATCGGGGCGGTATTATTAACTTCATGGGATTTTGTCCTAGATCCGGCCATGAGTCAAACTACCATCCCCTTCTGGATTTGGGAACAACCGGGGGACTTCTTTGGGATGCCCTATGAAAATTTTGCCGGTTGGTTCGGTACAGGCTGTGTTTTTATGACGGTAGCCACTTTAATCTGGCAAGCGCAACCGGTGAAACTGCCAAGTCAAGATTTAACCCTGCCTTTTCTGATGTATTTAGGTAATTTTGGCTTTGCTACGGTCATGAGTATCGGTGCTGGTATTTATCCGCCGATTTTCTTAGGATTACTCACCGGTGTTCTGCCTTTAATCCTTCTCTATAATCGCGCCAAGGCTGTTGCTTCCCGACAAACAGTGCCGACAAGCGAAGTAACAACCCTAAAAATCCCCGTTGTGTCGGTGAGAGGAGCCAAATAAGTTGTTAACTGAGATAATTCTCGGTGCATTCTGCCTGGGGCTACTGCTGTCTCAGGCTGTTGCCTTTTTTATCCTTCTTTCCCGTCTGCTGAAAGGGGTGCGTCGTCGTCCTCCCCTGACTCCCCAACCTCCCACCCCGGAGATGTTAGGGACAGTAAGCGTAATTGTGCCGACGTTAAACGAAGTGGCCAGGATTGACGGTTGTTTACGGGGATTGAGTCAACAGAGTTACGAAGTGCGAGAAATTCTGATTGTCGATAGCAATTCCCAAGATGGTACTAGGGAAAAAGTTAAAGAGATAGCGGCAAAAGACCCCCGCTTTCGCTTGAAAACCGATTATCCTTTGCCTACCGATTGGGTAGGTCGTCCCTGGGCGTTACACAATGGTTTTTTGTTTAGTTCTCCTAAAAGTGACTGGATTTTGGGCATTGATGCCGATACCCAACCCCAAGAAAATTTAGTCGCTAGTTTAGTTAAAACTGCGATCGCAGAAGGTTACGATTTAGTTTCCCTGTCGCCGCAATTTATCCTCTCCTATCCGGGAGAATGGTGGTTACAGCCGGCTTTATTGATGACTTTGCTCTATCGCTTTGATGCGGCCGGAGTGCGCGGGCAAGATCCCGAACGAGTGATGGCCAATGGTCAATGTTTTCTCTGCCGGCGGTCAGTTTTAGCGGCTTTAGACGGTTATAGCGGGGCAAAAGGTTCTTTTTGCGATGATGTCACCCTGGCCCGTCTAGCGGCAACGAAAGGCTATCGGGTGGGATTTCTCGATGGGGCGAAATTAATTCGGGTGCGAATGTATGAAGGACTCAAGGAAACTTGGCGCGAATGGGGCAGATCTCTTGACCTCAAAGATGCCTCCTATCAGGGGCAATTATGGGGCGATTTAGCTTTATTAGCTCTTACTCAGGGATTACCGATAATTATCACGCCTTTACTGCTCACAGCTTTGATTTTTGGCTACGATTTCCTGAGTTTAAAAATTGTCTTGACTTTAAACCTGCTGCTGTTATTGATTCGTTTTGCCCTTTTATTGGCTGTCTCTCCTAGTTACTATCGCGGCGAAAAAGTCAATCTATCTTCAGGATTATTTTGGCTATCTCCCCTAGCGGATCCGCTGGCAGTTATCCGCATTTTTATCTCTGCTTTTACCCGTCCCCAACGTTGGCGCGGTCGAGTCTATCAGTAATCGGCCTTTTTCATGCTAAATCCGGTTATTAAAAACTGATTATTTATTCTCCGTTTTGCCTCTTGCCTGTCCTTATAAGTAGCCTATGCTCAACGGATTTAGTATAATATGAATTCTCCTGCACCTGTGCCGACACCCTTTCAAGTTGCTTTAGAGCGTTACCAGAATGCTCTAAATTATTTAGATACTTCTCATAATAAATCTCTGAAAAAAGAACAGGCTTTAGAAATTATTGCCGCCAGAGATGCTCTTCATAAACAAATGGAAGCTGAGGCGGAAATTTCGGTTGATATGCGGTCAAAATTAATCGAACAAGATAATAGATTAAAACAGAAAAGCTACAAAATTACTCAAGTTCTTGACTTAGCTGAATATCGGGAGACTTTACCTATTTCTGCTCAGGCTTGGTGGTGGCATTTAGAAAGTAGGGAATCTCTGCATCCTTGCAATCGCTTTGATTGGCTATTGAGAGTCGGTAAACTGGTTTTATTAGGGGTTAATTTTACATTAATCGGAACGATTGCTACTCGGTTTCTTAGTGGTGGTTCAGGTTTGCTAGAAATAGGGGGTGTTATTTTTTCGACTTTCATTTCTTTATTACAAACTGAAAATGCTCTCACACGAACGCGCCAGAAGGGTTTTGTTAAGTTAATGAAATTTCTTGGGATTGCTGAACATTGGTATGAAGAAATACAGTTTTCTGTAACAGTAATAGTCTTTGCTTTTCTCTTGGGAATTTATCTAAATTTCTCTTGGTTTTCTGAGTTTTATAAGCAAGCAGGAAGCCGTTTACAATCTCCTCCGCCAGCAAGCCAAGAACTTCCTAATTTAGCCTTAGCAGAAGAAAAGTATTTAAAAGCAATTGAGTTAGATGCAGATAATCTAGATGCTCATTATAAGTTGGCAACACTTTATGAAGAGTTACAGGATTTGACTAATGGGAAGAAACACTATTTAATTGCGGCAAAAGGTGGTTTTATAGATGCTTATCATAATCTCGCTTATTGGTATCTGCGAGATAATAAGAATGCAGAAGCAGTAGAGTTACTGGAAAAAGCCAAGAGATTATTGGCAGAAAAAGATGAAAAACTAGACCAATTTACTGAAGATGAGAAACGCAATTTAGCAGTACAAAAATATAGTATTTATAAAAATCTAGGCTGGGCCAGATTTAAGCAAAATCGCAGTGAAGATGCAATTCCTAATCTTTTAGTTGCTATTGGTATCGCTGAAAATCCAGCTTATCAGAAATTTATCCGCAATCCCGGTGCTGCTTTTTGTATTTATGCTCAACTTTTAGAAAAAGAAGACAAGAAATTATCTCAGGAAAATTGGCGTAAATGTCTTAATTTAGCTCAAGGGAGGGTAATTAATACAGAGGAGGAGCAATGGTTATATGAAGCGAGGAAAAAATTGAAGTGAAGTAAAATTTACTGACTATTCTCTGAGTAATGCGCTAAATCCTTCTTGCTGAAAATGCTTATCAAAAGTTAATATTTCATAGATTTCTAGTTGTCTCATAATCTGCATGGAAGCACAATCAGTTAAACTGTAACCTTTATCTAACCGTCTTTGATAAAAATCAAAAGCTTGCTGAAATTGTTCACTGGTTTGGGGAATGATTTCTATACTAGAATCATTTTTCAAATCGTTGGTTAAGTTAATAGCAGATTGGCGTAGATAATCTCCTCTTCCTGACAATGCGTTAAGTAATTCTGTCAAAATCATTTCGCTAGTAATTCCTGTAAATTTTCCTAGTCTTGCTGTCATTAGTGTGGCAAGTTCATGGAGATTGTCTCTATAATCAGCGAGTGCTTGCAAATAGGATGTATCTAAGAAAATTTTTCTCATTCTTCCTCATCTTCTCTTGGTGCGCCGTACATATAGTGTTCAAAATTACGCGCAAAGTCTGTAGGTAAGTGTTTTCGCCATTCTGACTGGGGAACAAGTGCACCAATTTCGGCAATTCTTTGCCAAAAAGGTTTTTTGCGGAATTCGGGATCAGCTTGAAGTTGAGCGAATTTTGCTTGTAATTCAGCTATTGTCGGAAGTTCCTCTATTGTCGGAATTTCTTCTGTGCGAGTGGGATTGTTTGGGGGATTCATAATCATTTAGTGGGATTGGTTTACTACATATATTATAACTTTGAATTGACGTTCGTTCTGTGTTTGTTATTCTTCCTCATCTTCTCTTGGTGCGCCGTACATATAGTGTTCAAAATTACGCGCAAAGTCTCTGGGAAAGTGTTTTCGCCATTCTGATTGAGGAACAACATTACCAATTTCTATAATTTGTTGCCAGATAGGTTTTGCTAAAAATTCTGGTTCATTTTCTAGCGCATCCCATTTTGCATCGAGTTCTTCCATTGATAACTCAGGCTCTTCGGATGTGTTAGATATTGAATGATTGTGTAAGTTAGTCATGATTAAAGTTTCCTTAGTGATAGTTTACTTTTATCATAGCATTTTCGAGTTGGAGCGAGGTACGGAGATTATCGAGGGTAATTAACCACAGAGACACAAAGAACACAGAGATTATTTGCCAATATTATAATTTATACTGATGATGGCAAGAGAGCCGAATGTTTAACTGAAAGCTTGACATTATTTTATGTACAGACTATATTATAGTTATGGAATGGAATATTATATTTGATCCAGATTTTAGGTTCTGGTTTTATCAACAAGAACAGGGACTTCAAAATGAAGTATTTGCTGTTTTAACTGTATTGATGAAACTTGGACCAGCACTGGGGAGACCACGAGTTGATACCATTGAAGGATCTTCTTTTAAGAATATGAAAGAGCTTCGTATTCAGTATAAAGGTGAACCTTGGCGTGTTTTATTTGCCTTTGATCCTCATCGACAAGCAATTTTACTTGTTGGGGGGAACAAGTCAGGTAACAAAAGATGGTACAAAGAAAATATTCCTATAGCAGATCAACGTTATCAAAAATATCTGGAAAAACTTAAGGAAGAAAAGTGATGAAAGAATATACCAACTTCTCGGAAGAATTCAATAAACTTGGTAAAGAACGACAAGCAAGTATTAAAGCAAGAGCTTCTCAAATTTATTTAGAGGAACTTACGCTTAAGTATTTGCAAGAAAAACTAGGTTTATCTTTATCAGAATTGGCAGAGCATCTTGAAGTGCAGCAATCAATAGTACCTAGACTTAAACAAGAGTAAAATCTAGAGCTAAATACACTGCGCGAAGTAGTTAACGCATTAGGTGGAACTGTCGAAATTATTGTCAAAATTCCCAACAAAGAACCTATAATTATTGGTGACTATTCAGAAACGAAGTGTAATTAACCACAGAGACACAGAGGACAGGGAGATTATTTGCCAATGTTATAATTTGTACTCAATAATAAAGGTGTTCGCTTTTGGAACACAATATTTAAGATGGAATTAACGGGAAGACTCCAGGAACGCTATAAAGCAAAAATCTTAAATTGGTAAAAGTCTAATCCGAAAAATACTATCTGTCACTGACACAATTGCTCCCGTCTTTAATGCTTTTGTACAATCTCGTAAAACTATAGTTAAACGCTGATTAATTAGATTGTAGTTTTCATTGCCTAAACGGAATAGGATGACACTTGGTAAATTATCACCACTAATAGCGAGAAGTTGAGAAAAATCTAGATCGACAGTTAAAATTATCCGCTTTTATCTTTTTGCTTTGGCAAGAATTTCCTGATCAGATAAAGTTTGTAAGCCTTCATCTCGAAGATGAACGACATCATAACCTTGTTCTCTTAACCATGAGACTGTACGCAGAGAAATCCCCATATCGGCTAGAAACTCTATCTCCATTGCTCGATTAATTCAAAATGATGAACTTGTTCTCTGGCTAACCAAGAAGCATATAATAAACATTGGTGAATATCTTCTCTTTCTAGGTCAGGGTATTCCTCTAATATTTCCTCTATCGGCTTTTCGTTAGCAAGTAGATTAAGAATTAAAGAAACAGGAATACGCATTCCTCGAATACAGGCTTGACCTGCCATAATTTTGGAGTTAAAAGTAATTCGGTCTAATTGTTTTAAGGTCATATAGTTTCCAGAAATATGAAGATGATACCTGTGGTAATTTTATTATAGCTAATTCTATAGTTGCGAGTGGAAGTGGGAAATTACTCCTTCAGTGAGGGTGCAAAGCTTGTCTCCAACCCCATAGGGAAGATTAGGGAATGGTGAGGTTTTAAGTTGTAGTAGCATGATAAGTGAAGTCAGGTTGTGACTCTAGACGAGAAACCCCGTTTTCTGAAATCGCACCAGATGAGGACTAAAGTTCAACAACGAAACTAATTAAATCCAAAACCTTAATTGATTCTAGTTATGAATAAATTTCTCAAACTCTTTACCCCCATTTCCCTGATATTAATTACGGTAGGATTTTCGTCGGCGACTTTCAGCAACACTGTTGGAGTTAACACAATTTTTGAGGTAAAAGGGAAAGTTACTGTCAAGAAACCACAATGGAAAAAACCGCTTCCTGCTTCTGTCGGACTTACCCTCAGTTTTGAGGATAAGTTAGAAGTAGCAGCTAACGCTTCGGTTAAGGTTTATTGTAGTAATCTCAAGCAGTGGACGGTTAAACCGGGAAGGTATATTGTTTCTAGTGGCTGTCCTCGGGGAAATCCTGTGATTCCACTTCCCAATAGCAATAATACAACCCTCCGTCCAACAGGAAAAACAGAGAAAGCTTTAGCAAAATTACCTTATCTAATTACTCCTCGTCAAACGAATATTCTTACCAATCGTCCTCCCCTGCGGTGGAATGCTGTTCCGGGTGCAACTAATTATACTGTCAAAATAGATGGGGTTAATTGGGAAACGCAGACAAACAAAACTGAAATAGTCTATCCTGGTGAACCTCCTCTGGAACCAGGAGAGCGATATCGAGTAACCATAGAAGCTGATAATGGTGCGTCTTCTAGAAGTGATGATGAAAAAGTCGGGTTTACAATATCAGATGAACAGACGAAAACAACGGTTTTAGATGCTGTTAAAACTGTTCAACAGCAGCAATTATCACCAGAGGAAGCAGGGTTAGTTTTAGCGCATCTTTATCGAGGTTATGGGTTGTATGGGGATGCGGTTGAGGTATTGGAAGGATTGGTGAAGCAAAATAGTCAGGTTGCTACGGTTTATCAACTATTGGGTGATACTTACCTTAAGATTGGTTTACCTCAGTTGGCAAAAAAACCTTATGAAAAAGCGTTAAAACTGGCAACAAATACCGAGAATTTGTCAGTACAAGCGGAGATACAAGCGGGGTTGGGAATAGCTTATCGTCTCTTGGGAAATAAGGATGAGGCGATACAGTGGTTGAAGAAGGCGAAGGGCACTTATAATCAGTTAGGAGATACTTCGCAGGTTCAGAAATTAGATGAAACAAAATTTCATATCTCCCCCAACCCCTCTAACTCCCCACTCCCCTGACTCCCACAAAGCTCCAAAAATAAGGTTTTAAAAAAACCAGAATTCAAAATAAGAAATAGCGTTGGGCCATGGGTAAAACCGTAGCAGGTTCACAGATTAATAATTCGCCGTCAGCACGCACTTCGTAGGTTTCGGGATTAACTTCCATGCGCGGTAAAGCGTCATTGAGCTTCATACTGGCCTTACTGATATTGCGCGTATTCGACACGGCCACGGCGGTTTTTTTCAGCTTTAACTTCTCAGGGATGCCCGCTTTCATAGCATATTTAGAAACAAATGTCAAGGAAGTTTTGGCGATCGCGCCACCAAAAGAGGCAAACATGGGACGCATATAAACCGGTTGCGGTGTGGGAATACTGGCATTAGCATCGCCCATTTGCGCCCAGGCGATTAAACCGCCTTTCAGGACAATTTCCGGTTTTACGCCAAAAAATGCCGGTTTCCAGAGAACCAAATCGGCTAATTTGCCCACCTCGATGGAACCGACATGATCGGAAATACCATGGGTAATAGCAGGATTAATCGTATATTTAGCAATATATCGTCTTGCCCGCAGATTATCATTCTCGCCCGTTTCCCCGGTCAGTCTGCCCCGTTGTACCCGCATTTTGTGGGCAGTTTGCCAAGTGCGGATAATTACTTCTCCCACCCGTCCCATAGCTTGAGAATCGGAGGAAATTATGCTAAAAGCCCCTAAATCGTGGAGAATATCCTCGGCGGCAATAGTTTCGCGGCGGATGCGGGATTCAGCAAAAGCCACATCTTCGGGAATGCTACGGTCTAAATGATGACAAACCATCAACATATCAAGGTGTTCCTCTAAGGTATTCACCGTATAGGGACGCGTGGGATTAGTAGAGGAGGGTAAAACGTTCATTTCCCCGCAAACCTTGATAATATCGGGAGCATGACCACCGCCGGCCCCTTCCGTGTGGTAGGTGTGAATGACGCGATTTTTAAAAGCGGCGATAGTTGCCTCAACAAAACCGGCTTCATTGAGAGTATCGGTATGAATTGCCACCTGCACATCGTACTTATCGGCAACGCTTAAGCAGGTATCAATGGCTGCCGGAGTGGTTCCCCAATCTTCATGGAGTTTTAAGCCAATTACCCCCGCTTTTACCTGTTCCGCTAGTCCTTCCGGCTGACTGCTATTGCCTTTGCCCAAAAAACCCAAATTCATCGGGAAAGCTTCGGCCGCCTCTAGCATTCGATAGATGTTCCATTCTCCCGGGGTGCAGGTGGTGGCATTAGTTCCCGTCGCCGGTCCGGTCCCGCCACCAATCATCGTGGTAATCCCCGACGCAATCGCTGTCTCAATTTGTTGGGGACAGATAAAATGAATATGGGCATCAATCCCCCCTGCTGTCAAAATCATCCCTTCCCCAGCTAATGCCTCGGTAGCAGGACCGATAATAATATCAACATTATCTTGAATGTGGGGATTGCCCGCTTTACCGATTTGATAAATTTTGCCATCTTTAATGCCCACATCGGCTTTAACGATGCCCCACCAGTCGAGAATTAAGGCATTAGTAATCACTAGATCTACCGCTCCATCTTCCCTAGAAATGGGGGATTGGCCCATACCATCGCGAATTACTTTACCACCGCCGAATTTTACCTCATCGCCGTAGGTGGTGAAATCTTTTTCGACTTCGATAAATAATTCCGTGTCTGCTAGGCGAACTTTATCTCCGACGGTGGGGCCGTAGGTTTCAGCATAGGTGCGGCGATCGATGCGATAATTCATAGGGGGAATTCTTTAAAATCGAGATCGATTATACGATCGATTTTCCGGCAATTATCGCTTTTTCGGGATTTTCTTCCATTTTTAATCTGGCTCGTTTTCGAGGATTTCTTTGGCTTTCAGTAAAGCTTGGCGATGTTCTTCGGTGACGGTGGGATATTTTAAACCGAGGGATTCGAGGGTGTAATAAATAACCGCCCCCACAGCTAAACGGGTAAACCATTTGCGTTCTCGCGTAGCGAGCGCGTTGCGACCAGCCGGGATAATATACCAAGGAGCCCACTCGGTACTGGTATGATTGAATACCTCCTCGTAGGCTTTCATGTAATCATCCCAAAAAGCCCTTTCTTTGACATCATTTTCGGAAAACTTCCAGTTTTTTTCAGGGCGATCAATTCTTTCCAAAAATCGTTTTTTCTGTTCTTCTTTAGAAACATTGAGAAAGAATTTCAGGACAATAACCCCATTGTTAACCAGATATTTTTCAAAATTATTAATCTCCTCAAAACGTCGCTGCCAAACTTTCTTGGTTCTGTCTTCTGGGGGGAGTTTTTGCCGTTCCAATAAATTTTGATGGACACGCACAACTAATAATTCTGGCTCTTCGTTACCCTTTATGCTAAATCAACAGACAAGATGCCAAGACAACATACTTCTAACCCAAAAATTCCGAAAGTTTCTAAAGCCATAGCCTCTTCGTTTTATTAGTTTAAGTTTATTGTTGATTCCCTCGACCACC
>NZ_JADBRW010000397.1:0-3677 GCF_020247025.1 Microcystis sp. M109S1 | reverse complement strand
TAAGGGTTCCATCCCTTATAACCCCAGTCCATTGCATAAGACAAACCGAAGAACCATAAATCTCAGATTATGAACGCCTAAAGTATATCAGTTATCGAAAAAATCAGGTCTAAAACCTCGCCTTAAGGCGAAAAGTTTTGGGAGCGGGGCATAAATCCCCGTTACAAAAACGGCCTCGGAGCCCCCTGCCTCCTGCCCCCTGCCTCCGTTAACAGTCATCAGTAATCAGATGTGAGTTTTCAGTTCACAAGGGCCGAATCTAAAACCTAATTGGTTAAGCTAAAAGCTTTGATGTGCTTAGTTTCTAACCTTCTTTTTAGGTGGGAGAATTGCCAGATTCTTTCTTTTGCCTCTTGCATGAGTGACTCTTGCCTTCAGAACCTGATTACTGTTTACTGTTTACTGACCACTGAAAAAAACTCCCATCAACAGTGTCTCACTGATTACTGTTTACTGTTTACTGAAACAACTCCCAACACTTAATATATGAAATGGACAGATAAAGATCAGATAATTATGCAAGGGATCGATCGACCCCTAGGCAAATATTATGCGGCACGATTGAAAGCTCAGGGAACCTGTTTAGTAGCGGGGGTGGCTAGTGGCCACGGTGGTGAGATAATCGCAGAGATACCAGTGTTTGATCTAGTGGCCGAGGCCGTTGCTGAAGCCGGAGAAATCAAGACCAGTTTAATTTTAGTCCCCCCCAATCAAGTCCTAGATGCGGCCTTAGAAGCGATCGCAGCAGCAATTCCCCAATTAATTATCGTCACCCCCGGAGTTCCCCCCTTGGATCTGGTGGAATTATTAAAGATAGCTAGTACCACCGGGACATTAATTCTCGGCCCCGGCAGCCAGGGTGTGATTATTCCCAATTATCTTTGGTTGGGTATTTGTGAACCGAATTTTTATCAATCGGGGACAATCGGTCTGATCACCCGCGGCGATCGCATAGGGGATGAAGTGGCGAAAACTTTAACAGCAGCGGGGTATGGTGAATCTATGGCGGTAAATTTGGGTACTGACGGCATTATTGGCTCCAATTTGTCCCAATGGTTGCAGGTTTTTGAGGAAGATGACAATACCGAGGCAATTCTCCTCGTCAGTCAGGTGGGGGGAAAGGCCGAAATCGAGGCAGCCAAATATATTGCCTCGGCGATCGAAAAACCAGTGATTGCCTATCTTGTGGGGTTAAATGCAGCGATTGAAACCAATTTCGGCGATACAGAAACAATTATTTCTAACCAACTTTCCTACTCTGTTGCCGCTAAGAATACCAGAAAAGATAGCTTACGTCATTTTCAAGAAGCTGGGGTGACAGTGGTAGAAAAATTAGCCGATTTACCTGCCTCTTTAGCTAAAGTCTTGTCCTGAATTTGACCCCATTGCTCCAATAATAAGCTGTTGACTACCTAAATTACTCGTTAAGACTGCACCGGAGTTGGGAGTACTGGAACTATCGAGGGTATGGTTATATATTGTTCAGCTTACTAGCCGCCGCCTTTTCCTTCCCCCCTTATCCCGAACTGAGGTTAATCATACTAAATCCGTTGAGTATAGGCTACATATCAGGACAGGCACTCATGCAAGAGGCAAAAGGCAAAAGTAGGGAATAGATAATCAGTTTTTAATAACTGGATTTAGTATCATTAATCAGTAATCAGTGCCAAGAAAGCGGAGCACAGGGCAGAGTTAAACCTACCCTTTATTATCGGAAAAAGTCCTTTCTTTTCGTCTTTTTGTGATCACTTATTTTCTGTTTGTGGCCAGGAATAGATTTGTGGTTTTAGGAGTGACAGCCTTAGTGAACTAAAACGCAGAGATTAGACACTAAGCCCAGAAATTTCGGCTTATACCAGTGGAGAGTAACTTTTAAACCATTAATTCGGGCAGCTTGTTCAATAATACGGGCAAATTCATCTTCCGCAAGCAAGCGCAGATTTTTTTCCCTAGCCCAAAACTTCATCCCAATTAAGTTTAAGACAGCGCGATGCCAACTTCTCGGCAGCCAGTGGAAGAGGGGCAAGCGCGTATGAAATTCTAGCCAGTGGTAGCGATTAGGAGTAGTGATAAATAAGCGGGGACATAATCGCAGCAGGCTGCTGACGTATTCAATCTGCGATTGTTCATTGCCGACGTGTTCGATAACCGCCGATGAGATGATATAGTCAATTCCTTCTACTTGGGAAGGTGTGGGAGGCCAATCAAGGACAAGTAATCCGGGGAAAAATGCCGCTAAATGGCTAATTTCTTCAGGAGAACAGGCATAAACCTTAGCATCATCTTCCAGCAACCAGCGGATAAAGCAGTTACTCGCTTGTCTGGTGGTTTCCGGTGTGGAACCATGGTCTAAAAATTTTTTTCCCCTCACACCATCCACGGCATTCTCTAAAAAATCATACATTTTGCGGCGCATTTGCAGGGTGGTCTTGCCGTGAAGTTTCGCCAGGGGGCGGTTTTTGCCAAAATAATCGATGCCTAATTTTTCTACCATGAATCTATTCCTTAATTTTTTTTGAAGGACTTGACAACTGTTCAATATACACTTATATACTAACTAGGCACAAAAAGTTCGTGCGGTTGAGGGAAAAATTTTCTTAACCTTGATGGCCTATGGCCATTGACTACATATGGTTATGGTTAACCCCGACGAGGCTATCTCTGAAAAAACCAATCATAATCAGAGGTTCAACCAATAACAATCCACCTGGAAATAATGGAAAGCAGTGCAAAATTGGAGAGTCAATTATCGTCAAGTTCAGCAAGAAAGGAAAACAATGCTGCTTTTTCTATTGTCATTCCCGTCTATAATGAGGAAAAGGGTATTACTCCGACTTTAAAACTTCTCCAAGAACAACTAAAACTCTCTAATTGTACCTATGAGATTGTGGTGGTTAATGATGGTTCTAAGGATCGAACGGGTGAAATCTTGCGAGAACTTCAGGAATTGATGACATTTAGGTTAATCGAACATCCCAGAAATCGTGGCTATGGCGCAGCACTGAAAACGGGAATTAGACAGGCTAAATATGGCGCAATCGTGATTACGGACGGAGATGGAACCTATCCTAACGAAAGAATTCCCCAATTAGTTGCCCTGCTAGAGAATGCCGATATGGTGGTCGGGGCGCGTACTGGTGCGAATGTCAGTTATCCAACAATTCGCAAAATTCCTAAGTGGTTTCTTGTCCGTTTTGCCGAATGGATTAGCAATAGTCGCATTCCGGATCTTAATAGTGGCTTACGGGTTTTTCGTAAGAGCGTGGTCGAAAGATTTTTTAATATCTTACCCGATACTTTTAGTTTTACCACTACGATTACCCTCGCCATGTTGACTAATGGTTATTTAGTCCATTATGAACCGATTGACTATTTTGCTCGCCAGGGCAACAGTAAAATTAAGCCTATCCGGGATACTTTGCGCTTTGTCCAGTTAATCCTCCGGGTGGGAATGTATTTTGCCCCTCTCCGGGTTTTTCTTCCCATTGCTGGGTTTTTCTTTCTTGGGTTTTTATTTACCCTAATTCAAGATATTTTTGGCTCTTCGGTAATTGCTATGCAAATAATTAACTTAAAATAAAATTCGATGAGAGTGCCTACGCTCAAAAATAGCTGAAATCTATACAGGGAAGGACTTAAGGCACAAACGGGTTAATACCAAAAGATAGACAATTGAG
>NZ_JADBRW010000396.1:0-4098 GCF_020247025.1 Microcystis sp. M109S1 | reverse complement strand
TGGTCAACTACCTAATTTTCAGGGAAAAAGTACCTGAATTTTCCCCCTGATCACTCCCAGGCCTGGTACTTTTTGATTGACAAAAAGTCTAAAAGTCTTACCCAACAAGGTTTTTAGATTTATTCAGCAGACCCTAATTAGTCAAAAATAATTATAAACTTGCTATTTATAGATGAAGTATCCTTGTAATTTGTTTCTTTTATTTTTATGGATGGATTAGTAGAACTAAATCTGGTGGATTTGGGTTGGGCTTTGGGGATGATGGGTATTTGTTTACTCCTCTCCCGTTGGTCAAATTTAGCTCTAGAGGGACAATTATTATTAGCGACCGGTCGATCGATCCTGCAATTATTAGTGGTAGGCTACGTTATCGCCGTTATTTTTTCCCTGGATAATCCTCTGGCAGTGCTGGGGATTTTGGCAGTGATGATGACTATTGCGACTATTGTTGCTAAAAATCGCATTGATAGCCGGGATAAAGGCTTATTACCGCTAGTTTTCGGCTCTTTATTGATTAGTAGCTGTTTAACTTTAGGTTATGCCATCGCTTTAATTATTCAACCAGAACAATGGTACTCACCCCAATACTTAATTCCCTTGACGGGGATGGTGTTAGGGCAAGCGATGAATAGTGCCTCTTTAGCCGGGGAAAGATTAAGCAGTGCGATTAAAAGTCACCGTTTAGAAATCGAAACCCATCTTTGTTTGGGGGCAACCCCTCAACAAGCGATCGCAGGTTATCAAAAAGAAGCGATTCGAGCTAGTTTAATCCCCACCCTCAATCAGATGATGGTGGTGGGTTTAGTCAGTTTACCCGGAATGTTCACCGGACAGGTATTGGCAGGAAGTGAACCTTTAAACGCCGCTTCCTACCAGATACTGATCCTGTTTATGATTGCCCTAGCTAACCTCATCACCGCTCAATTGGTGACAGAGGGAATCTATCGGCGCTTTTTCAGTGAGAATTTGTCACTTATCAGTTAACAGTTATCAGTTAGTCAGTTATCAGTTAGTCAGTTATCAGTTATCACTAGCCACTAACCACTCCTGACTCCTAATTAACGCCCACTGTTCACTGATTACTGTTTACTGATAACTGATTTAGCCTTTCCACTTGCTGGCGACGACTTCAGCGAGATCAACCACGCGTTGGGAGTAACCCCATTCGTTATCGTACCAAGCGATAACTTTCACCATATCGCCACCCATCACCATCGTTAGACTAGCATCGATGATCGAGGAGGCATCAACACCGCGATAATCAGAGGAAACGAGGGGTAAATCATTATATTCGAGAATTCCTTTCAAAGAATTTTCCGCAGCTTCTTTGAGAACTTCGTTTACCTGTTCCGCGATCGTGCTTTTTTCCACTTGCGCGACTAAATCCACTACAGAAACATTAGGAGTGGGTACACGCAGGGCGATACCGTTAAGTTTCCCTTTCATTTCGGGGATAACTAAGGCTACAGCTTTGGCAGCACCGGTGGAGGTGGGAACGATGTTAACGGCAGCGGCGCGAGCGCGACGGAGATCCCGGTGACTAGCATCGAGAATGCGTTGATCACCAGTGTAACTGTGGGTGGTGGTCATCGTCCCTTTGATGATGCCGAAGTTTTCGTGAATCACTTTGACGACAGGAGCAAGACAGTTGGTGGTACAACTGGCATTGCTGATGACATTGTATTTATCGTGTTCGTATTCGTGAGCGTTGACACCGACGACATAGGTTCCCACACCCGAACCTTTACCCGGTGCGGTAATGAGGACTTTTTTAGCTCCTGCGACAATATGCTTAGAAGCGCCCTCTTCATCGACGAAAACACCGGTAGCTTCGATCACTAGATCTACACCCCATTCTGCCCAGGGCAGATTGAGGGGATTGCGATCGGAATAACATTTAATGGTTTTACCGTTAACAATTAAAGAATTATCATCGGCATCGATATCAGCGTTAAGTTTGCCTAACATCGAGTCATATTTGAGCAGGTGAGCGTTACTTCGGGGATCGGATGTATCATTGATCCCCACTACCTCCAAGCCACTATCAGTCCGTCCTAACCAACATCTTAGGAAATTACGTCCAATCCGTCCGAAACCATTGATCGCTACTCTAATCACTGCTGCTTGCCCTCTACGTTTTAGTGCAATACATAAAAAAATAATTAATGTTCCCAATCATACCTTAAAGGTTGAACTTTGCGATCCCGATCGAAAATAATTTATTAGCTCACCAATCTTATCGGGTTTAAATGAGCAAATTTAATTTATTAAAGCGATTTAAAGCCAAAATTAGCCTAAATAGGGTCTGCGGCAAAACACCCCACACCCCACACCCCACACCCTACACCCCACTTCCCACTCCCCAAAAAAAGGAATTGGGAGAAAAAAATTTAATTCTGCGTCAAGGATTTTGCAAGGCAACTGGGCAACATTTTGGAATTCTGCTCAAATGCTCCTATCATGAAGTTGACTTTACTACCGATCGAGTTTAAAACTTATATAATCGTGGGTTTGAGGAGTGAAAACAGTGAAAAAAGTTAATTTTAACGGCCAACCTTTCCATTTCATCGGTATTGGCGGTATTGGGATGTCAGCCCTCGCTTATATCTTAGCCAAGCGCAATTTACCTGTGTCTGGCTCGGATTTACGTCCTACTCATATCACCCAACGTCTACAGGGAGCGGGAGCGCAGATTTTCCACCGTCAAGAGGCAAATAATTTAGCTTTATTTCATTCTCCGGGCCCGCAAAACAGTAGCCAAACAGTTCCGCAAGTAATCTGCTCCACGGCGATTAATGACCATAACAAAGAATATCAAGCGGCCAGAGACTTAGGATACCCAATTTTTCACCGTAGCGACGTTTTAGCGGCTTTAATCGCCGATTACGACAGTATCGCCGTCGCTGGAACCCACGGAAAAACCACCACTAGCAGCCTAATCGGTTACGTTCTCCTGGAAGCGGGATTAGACCCCACGATCATTGTCGGTGGTGAGGTGGACGCTTGGGAAGGTAACGCTCGTCTTGGTCAAGGTCGTTTTTTAGTAGCTGAGGCCGATGAGTCCGATGGTTCCCTAACCAAGCACGCCCCGAAAATCGGCGTAATCACTAATATTGAGCTAGATCACCCGGATCATTACCATAATTTAAGCGAAGTTATCGACACTTTCCATGAATTCGCTAATCAGTGCCAGATTTTAGTCGCTTGTTTAGATTGTGACACGATCGCCGAGCATTTCTGTCCCACGATTAGTTATAGTCTCGATCCCGAAAAAGGTGCGGATTACACCGTCAGCGAGATTATCTATGAACAGGGAATGATGAAAGCTTCCGTCTGGGAAAAAGGTAGTTATTTGGGACAAATGGAAGTGAAAATCCCCGGGCAACATAATATTAGTAATGCTTTGGCAGTGGTTGCTATCGGACGTTATCTCGGTTTAGAATTTGCCGTTATTGCCGATGCGATCGCTACTTTTGCCGGGGCAAAACGCCGTTTTGAACACAAGGGAGAGGCAAACGGCATTACTTTTATCGATGATTATGCCCACCATCCTAGCGAATTGTTGGCTACTTTAGCGGCGGCAAAATTGAAGGTAGAAGGCAAACAGTACCAACGTTCGATCGCTATTTTCCAACCCCATCGCTACAGTCGCACCACTGCCTTTTTAGAGGAATTCGGCTCCGCTTTCAGTTCCGCCGATGTGGTAGTGTTAACGGATATTTATAGTGCTGGGGAAGTGAATATCAATCACGTCACCGGGCAGCAAGTGGCCGAACAGGTGAGAAAACACCATAAAAATGCCTACTATCACCCCGAATTGAGTTCTTTAGGTCAATTCCTGCTAGAAATTCTCCAACCAGGGGATCTAGCTCTGTTCCTCGGCGCTGGCAATCTCAATCAAGTTATCCCCGAAATGCTCTCTCTTTACTGCGAACAATTAGCACTTAGAGTATAGGAGTCAGTTATCAGTTATCAGTTATCAGTTATCAGTTATCAGTTATCAGTTATCAGTTATCAGTTATCAGTTATCAGTTATCAGTTATCAGATGTAAGTTTTAAGTTAATTAGTTAGTTATCTTTATAGCAGTTTTCATCAGA
>NZ_JADBRW010000395.1:0-5529 GCF_020247025.1 Microcystis sp. M109S1 | reverse complement strand
TCTGTTGGTTCCCCAATCTAATACATCTGTCTGTCTTCGTCGCAGTTGTTGGCCGTTTTTTCTAACCAAGCAAGATAGTCTTGTTCGTATAAGTCTTTAGTTGTGGTCAGGTATCAGGTTTTTATTTTTTTGACGCTTATCTGACCTGAAAAAAGAGGGTTTGCAGGCAGGCACGGATTCCCATTCTATATATAAGTATCTGTCAAGTGCGGGGATTTGTCAAGGTTTTTTTTGAGGAAATCTGCCAGAATTTGGCCTGTAGGAAAGACAAGTGATCGCCAGATATTGGATAGGTATAGAAACGCGGGATAAGAGATTGTTTCACTTTTCCCTGTGAGCTACAATAAGCAGATGAGCAAGAGGATAGGATTACGGGAGTTTTGACAATGCGGTTACTACGGGTTCAAGTTCCTGATTTTCGAGTGTTAAAGAATATTGATATTAGTTTTGAGAAAGACTTTTTTCCCCAGATCTTCCCTATCGGTAGTCAAAATGGCGGTGGCAAAAGTACCCTTCTACAATTAATTTTTATCTTGCTTCATTGTTCTGGTGATCCAGAAAAAATAGAATACGTTGTAAATTTACTGCATCGATGTCAACTAGAAGATGAGTTAGACCAGAAACCCTTGGCTATTTTTGAAATTTTAACCGACAATCGGGAAGAAGTGAAACTAGAATTTTTTATTTGCAGCGATGCCTATGTAAAAAATTTACTATCTAACCTTGACGGACAAAAAGAAGATTTAGATACTGTTAACGTTGATGATTTAAAAAAATTACAGAACATTGAACAAAAAATCAAAAAGCTAAATGGGCAACGTGAAAGACTCAAAAACATTGAAAAAAAACTTACAAGCTTATTGAAGCTAGAAGATGAAATAGAAAGAAACAAATTAAGTCGAGATTTATTTGCCCAAGAAGAACTCAATTTTTTATTTGATTTAGACATAATGTCAACAATAGATAGATTCTTAGATGAATATCCAACAAATTTTTTAAAAATAATAATGGATGCTATTCAAGATAAACTAGGGATGACGAATTGTCAAATATACATTGATGCTCATCAATCTCAAACATTACTAAAGCAAACAAAAATAATTAAAAATATTTTGGAAAGAAATGGGTTGGTATATCTTTGTCAAGCCAATAACCAGAAAAATCAAGAGATATTTTTGCTGTGTAAATTTAGTCAAGCCATCCAAGAAGAATTTCAATTATTCATGAAAGAATTATCCTCAAAAATATTTTTAGCAGCACCTTCAACGCAAGTTTTTATCTTTTTACCTAAAGCTACAAACAAGAGTCTTTTTCAGATAAATCAAGGGAATCCAGACTCTAGTAACTATTATTTAGCCATGGCAGATATTAAAAAGAAACTTAGCAACTTATTTACCTACGATTTTCTGCCCGTTGAGCTATTGATTAATTACTTTATCATGGCTCGTGATCAAGATTTTGCTCAAGCTATAGAAACGGGTGAATATGGAAATAATTATCAACTAATACGGCAAAACTTAAATTCAATTTTATCCGACAAAGAAATTAATTTAGATAAAGATATATCGGGGATTACCTTTAAATTCAAAGGAGATATAAACGGAGAAGAATTATATCCAGAGGATTTGAGTCATGGGGAACTGAAGCGATTAAGTATCTATCTGTGGCTAAAGTATCGTAGGATAAAAGATGCGATTGTATTGATGGATGAAATTGAGATTGCTCTCCATCCCGACTGGCAATATAAAATTATTGAGGACTTGCAGGAATGGGAACCTAGCAATCAATATATCTTAGCCACTCATTCCTATGAACTCTGTCAAGCTTTAACTCCCGCTCATGTTAAAGAGATAGAACCGAAACTATTTAAATAAAGATTGAGAAACTAACCCATGAGTCTTAGGGAAACAGAACTTTTAGAACATTGTCAATTTATTCTGGCAAACCGTCAAATTCGTAATAAATTTGTCATCCTCTGTGAAGGGGAAATCAAAAAAACTGCCGGCAGGTTATCTCCTCAATCCTATCGAGCTATGGAAGATTTTCCCGATGCTAATTTTTATAAAGCTTGTGTTCCTAGGGATTGGAGACAAAAGATACCGACTTTTTTTAACTGTGGTGATAGAAATGATGTTTTAAATACTTACTTTCATCTTTTGCGTTTGCATGAACAGAACCCAGAAGCTTCTTATTTAAATCCCCAGCAGCTTTTCGCTATCGTCGATTTGGACTTACAAAATAAAAGTTTAGATGATTTCTACCCATTTAAGGATTTAGAGGAAATTTTTGAGGACTTATATGAAAAATCACTGATTAAAGTCAATCAGGTTGGACAGCATAGAATCTGGGTAACGGGATTGATTCATAAAGAGTCCTATTTTATTTTCCCCGATATTCAATCAATTCTTAGCGAACATTCGGCTGTTTATCGAGATTCCGCTGCTAGACTAGAAAAGATTTATCTTGATATGGCAGATAAAATTAAGGATGATGCCGATTTAAAAAATAATTTTTCCAGAGTTAAAGGGAGAATCTCTCATTGTCAAAACCTAGAGCTATCGGAAGTGGAGAAATTACAGCTATCTTGGCAAAAACAATATCAAGTTAGCCACGACAATAGCCAATCGGAATTAGTGCTGGCTCTGTTGACTATCAAAAAAGCGAAGCAATATTGGTTACAAGTTGAACCTCCAGGGGACTATACATCACCCCCAGAAAGATATAGAGAACAACTGGCATTACAAATAGGAAGATTCTATTCCGACAATAGCGATAATCCCAGCTGCCATATTTCCCATCTCCTAAAACTGCTGAAGCTAGAATTAAACCCCAGGGAGCAGGAATAAATCTAATCGCATTATCTGACCTGAAAAAAGAGGGTTTGCAGGCAGGCACGGATTCCCATTCTATATATAAGTATCTGTCAAGTGCGGGTATTTGTCAAGGGTTTTTCTGAAAAAATCTGCCGGAATTTCAGGGTAGAAAATCGGAATCGAGGATTTGTTCGGGACTATAGGGGCAGCTTTCGGCAAAGATAGCGGCCGGTAATTCGCTTTTTTGTCGGACTCGCTTCACTGCTTTGGGGTAAATAACGGCGATTCTGGTTAAAAAATAGTTATAAAGGGTTTTTGACTCCAATAAAAGTTCTAATTCCACCCGAAAGTTACCGATTTCGTCCTGCCATCCCCTCGCACATCTTTCTCGTTCCTCCGGCCAGTATTGGTAGAGAAGCAGATGAATGAGTAATTGCAGGAGATAACTATCTACTTTATGTCTCTGTTCATTCCCCAAAGCTTCGATTTCTTCCCTGAGATGTTCCCAATCTAATAAATCTGTCTGTCTTTGTCGCAGTTGTTTGGCCGTTTCTTCTAACCAAGCAAGATAGTCTTGTTCGTATAAGTCTTTAATTGTCATCCCCTGTCTTCTTTATTCCTTGCGCTTATTTGACCTGAAAAAAGAGGGTCTGTAGGCAGGCACGGATTCCCATTATATATATAAGTATATGTCAAGTTTCGGTATTTGTCAAGGGTTTTGACAGTAGAAAGGGAGAAAACTTTTAGCAATACACTTGTTCTAACATAGCGGCAGTGAGAGATTTTTGGCCGTGATAATAGAGACGACGATTGAGACAACCGATCGATTTAACATAGGTAGATAGGGTTCCCAGATCGTGGGAAATAATTAAAATGGTCATCCACTCATTCAATTCTTGCAACAGGGAAAAAATACTAGCACGCATTTGGGGATCGACACTGGCAGTGGGTTCATCTAAAATCAAGAGACGGGGTTCTACCGCTAAAGCGCGAGCGATATAAACCCGTTGGCGCTGTCCTCCCGAAAGTTCAGCAATCGACCTTTTTTTCAACGCTAACATTCCCACACTATCTAAAGCTTTATCTACCCTTACCTCATCTTTTTTACTATAGCCTTGCCAGAGTTTTTTGCTGCTCAATCTCCCCATTTTCACCACCTCACCCACAGTGATGGGAAATGAGCGATCGCATTCGACAAACTGAGGCACATAACCGACTAATTCCCGACCTTTTTGGACACTTTGCCCCAAAATACTGACTTCTCCACGCCAAGGTTTAATTAATCCCAGTAAAACCTTGAGGAGGGTAGTTTTTCCTCCTCCATTCGGGCCGATAATTCCCAGAAAATCCAATTCCTGAATGGTTAAATTAATATCTTCGAGGATGGGTTCCTGTTCGTAGCCGGCCCAGAGATTACTAATGGTAATGATCGTTGACATATACAAGCAATTACTGATTTAAAACTGTGGCCATTTTTTGGGAAACTTGTCGCAGGTTTTCACTCCAATTTTGAGCAAAGGCACTAATAGGGATTACCTGTCCCCCAATTTCCCTCGCAATAGTTTCGGCACTTTTCTGGCTAAATTCTGGTTGAGCAAAAATAACTTTAATATTCTCTTTTTTTGCCTGTTTGATTAGTTGACTTAACTGGGCAGCACTCGGTTCATTGCCTTCGATTTCGATCGCAATCATCTCTAAACCGTAATCTTGGGCAAAATAGCCCCATTCGGGATGAAACACCATAAATTTTGGGTTTTTGACCCCTGCCAAGTTTTGCCGAATTTCTTGATCTAATGCGTCTAATTCCTGACGGAATTTTTCCAAGTTAGCCCGATAGATAGCTTCCTGACCCGGATCGAGTTGTGCTAGGGTTTGATAAATAGTCTCTGCTTGTGCTTTGACTCGTTTTGGTGATAACCAAATATGGGGATCTAGGGTGTTTTTTCCAGCTTGATGTTTTTCTTCCTTGCTGTGATCGTGATCATGTTCTGCTGTCAAAGGGATTTTATCTACTCCTTGACTGGTATCGACGATTAACATCTGTTGGTTAACACTGTTTAAGCGATCTTTCCAAGCATCTTCTAAGGATACACCGATTTTAAAGTAGGCTTGCGATTGGGCTGTGGTTTTTAATTGTTCCGGTTTTGGTTCATAGGTGTGGGGATCTGTCCCGGGTTGAATCATGGCATTAACACTGACTCTATCACCGCCGATGCGTTTGACAAAATATTCCTGCGGTACGATACTCACTGTCACCTGTAAGGGTGTCGTTGTTTCCTTTTCCTTGACCGAGGGACCACTACAAGCTGTTAAGCTGGCTATAGTCATTGTTAAAGCGATCGCTGTTAACTGGAAATTTTTACCCATCGGATTAACTGAGTCTGATTATGATTCTCATCTTATCACAGTCGGTGAGAATCGTTATCATTCTGAAAATCTCTCGGTATAGATGTACTGGGTTTTCGTCCTTCGATCTTTCGCTGCCAATTAAAAAATTTTCTCTTGCTAACTAGGGCTTGACATGATATTATATAGATAATGGAAAATCCGTGCGCCTGCGACCCCCCTCTGGTCAAGTCAAATAAAGCCCAAAAAAATTAACCCCAAAAAGTAGTCGGTGAACTGAAAACTCACAACTGATAACTGATAAGCTGTTGACTAAGTAGGGAGGCACAATTATTTGTCGGATGGGTTAGCGGTAGCGTAATTTATGGGG
>NZ_JADBRW010000394.1:0-6325 GCF_020247025.1 Microcystis sp. M109S1 | reverse complement strand
TAACTTTAAACTCTAAGACAAACATTTTACGCAGGGGGTACTTAGATAAAATCAGTATAGCACAATAAAAGTTAAGTTAACAAGCTATAGTTTAAAAAGCCGTCCTAAAAGGACGGGGCTTTAACCCAAAATTTCGGTAAAAATCAGAGGTCGCAGGCAGGCACGGATTCCCATTATACATATAAGTATAAGGCAAGCGGCGGGATTTGTCAAGCCCCGCCAGCAAAAATTTGTCTTATCTGGGAGTATCGAGGCTAATCATTGCGGGAATGTTCAAATTCATAGACATAAAACAACCCGCTCAACTTTTGCAGAGCGTAGCCGATAATAGCTAAACCGATTGCTCCTAGGATTGCCATCCAGAATCCTAGGGTCGGGAATAAGCTCAAGGGCGATATATTGGTTAGGTTAGTGGTTGCTGCCCGTAAAGCGAGCGAGCGAGCATCGAGGAAAATTGCCAAGAAAACCGAGACAATCGCACCAATATAACTAAATAAAGTCAAACGCTGTATATTTTTCCGAGCATTTTGGCAAACCTGACAATCTTTAGTATGAGTTGTCCAAACATCAAAAAGCTGGCGTTTATCGAACTCTGGGGCTGGTAATTGGGGATTACAGTCAGCTGCCCAGGGAATCCTCCCTCCGGCTCTGTTTTTGAACCACTGACGAAAGGTAATCACCATTTTATCTTGAGGATTGGGAGTATAAACCGCATCGAGCCAATTTTCTGGCCGTCGGGCTAAAATTTTCTCTTGGTAGTGAAGAAAAACGAGATCTTGGTGTAAAAATACAGAAGCAAGGATATGACCTAACCAAGTGGGCATAGGTAAGGCAAAAAAACCTAATCCGGGGGGGGTTTTTCCGGCTTTATTTTTGACTAACACCTGACAACCGATATGACGACACCAACCCGGACGAGTGGGAATAGCGTATAAAACTAGGATTAACTTGCCCCCATCGGTGAAAGTGGTGCAAATTCTCATCTGACAGGGGGGGTGAAAATCGTGAACGGCTGTCTCTATAATCGCCGCCGTGGGAGTGATAGCAAAGGAAAACCCTTCTTGGGTGGATAGCTCTCTCAGACGCGGCATATCGTAATATTTAGCATCTTGATAACGATTACCGACAATACCATGGTGAGAAACGGGAACATGAGCAGGATCAGCGACATTTTCCATAAAAAAGTCCCAACCGTAGGGTAAATCGCGGATATTCCAAAATAATTGCCGA
Source organism: Microcystis sp. M109S1 (assembly GCF_020247025.1). Taxonomy (NCBI): domain Bacteria; kingdom Bacillati; phylum Cyanobacteriota; class Cyanophyceae; order Chroococcales; family Microcystaceae; genus Microcystis; species Microcystis sp. M109S1. Next base: position 5,095 of record NZ_JADBRW010000394.1, on the reverse strand, counting down.
ACTTGCTCCGAATCTGACTCTAATTCCGCTACGGTAGCCGGCTGTCGCTCCTGACTTTCCTGTTGAGCCTGCCTTCCCGATTCTGCCCATACCCAGATTAACCCTTGACATTGCTGGGTGGGGTAGGCAACGGCACAGGATTTCGGACTTGAGCAGTTTTTGGCTTCCGTTTGTGCATCCTGTGATTGGGGAATGCTAACACAATTACCCTCCCTATCAAAACGCCAAGCATGATAAGCACAGAGCAAGGTTCCATCAGCTTCGATACGTCCTTCTGACAAAGGAGCCAACCTATGGGGGCAAAAATCGGCAAAACAACACCATTGATTGGAATTATCGCGCCATAACACCAGATCTTTCCCCAATAACTGGATTTTATGGGGACGGGAGGGATCGAGAAATTCGGCAACAGCGACGGGATACCATTGCTTAGTCCATTGAAAGGTTTCTGGAGAAGAAGAAAAGCTCGATTCAGCCAATGGATAACTATTTTCACTGAAAAAGGGGGTTTGGGCGGCAATATTCATATTTTTGCGGAGATACTAGGGAGCAGTTGAACAAGATTATAATTTATTGTCACTATCCCCGTCCAACACCCGCACTTTTTCCTATTTCCTGTTCTCTTTAAGGCAAAATTTCTCGACAAGAGATTACCTAGATCCTAAACTTGGGTAATGATAGCGAAGAAAACAAACAGAAAAATCATAAATGCTGCTGCCATGCGGAAGAAGGATTTAGGAAGATTAATAACTTTCTCCAGTTTCAGGAAACCCACCAGAAAATAAGCGACGATTGCCAGGAGAATCGGGATAACCACGCGCAAGATTGTGCCAAGGGGACCGGAGAAAAATTCACCGATTTTATAGCGGGGTGTATTTTCTTCCGCGTGAGGAGGAATAGTTACACTTGTCCAAGTTTCTCCCCCATCGGTGGAACGAAAAACTGTAGTTTGAGCGCCACCAAAACCGAATAAAGTTTTATCTTGAGCGTAATTAGGAGAAAACTGGACGGAGATACCAGAGGAGGGGATACTATGAATTTTCACTAGGGGTATTTTAGGATCACCAATTGATTTAAAAGTTTCTCCTCCATCGGTAGATTTAAACAAACCATCTCCCTGTAAACTAACTATTACCGTGCGATCGTTGGCATAATCAGGAGAGATAGCAATAGTTTCTACCGAGGTATTGGGATTAAACCCCGGTTTCTCTAATTTTGTCCAACTTTTAGCCCCATCTTTGGTGACAAACAAACCAGAAATTGTCCCAGCAAAAATAGTTCCATCACTGGGATAATTGGGAGACATTGCCAACTGCACATTAGAGGTTTTTGATAGGGGGGTTCCTTGGCTGACATTTTTCCAAGTTAGTCCACCATCAACACTTTGATAAATGCCCTCTTTTCCCGTGACAAACAAAGTTTTATCCTTAGAAAAATCAGGGGAAGCTACCATGGCAGGGGCATAATTACCAAAAATTCTGCCCACTTCACTGATATTTTTAACCGTATTTCCTCCATCGGTAGAACGAAATATTCTCCCCTGCTGATTGGTGAGAAAAAGAGTTTTATCCTTGGCAAAATCTGGGGAAGGAACTATCCTCGGACCGCGGACTCCTTCATCGATTTCGATAATTTTCCAGAAATCACCACTGTTATCGGATTTGGCAAATTTATTGCGTAAAAACCCCGCAAAAATAGTTCTATCTTCTCCATAGTTAGGAGAAAAGGCAATGTCAAAGAAACGCCGGGGATCTTGTCCTGATTCTTCGGGATCTTTACCAAGTCGATAAACCTCTAAACCGCGATTAATTGGTGTCCAAGTTTCCCCTTTATCCCGACTGATGAAGATATTGCCTACATAATTAGCAATGACAACAGTACCATCCTGGGCATAATTAGGAGAAACCGCCATAGCGATAACTGTTCCCCGGGCTAAAGTTGCTATTTCCTGCCATTGTTTGCCGCTATCCGTGGTTTTAAATAAGCCATTAAATCCCCCTAAAAACATCGTATCTTGAACTATTTTTAAATCCATAAAATGGGGAACTTTATAATCATCAGCCTGTTTATCTTTGGTTAAACCCTCGCTCATTTTTGTCCAACTTTTGCCCCCATCTTGCGAAACATACATTCCGTCATACCAAGTGATGGCATAAAGGGTTGAATTTTGGGCATACTGGGGAGAAATAACGATGTCTTCGATGATTTTATCTTTAATTCCTTCGTTAACAGCTTGGAAGGTTTTACCATCATCAACGGTTTTAAAAATACCTGCTTCTTTTGTGCCGACAAAAAAGGTTTTATCCCTGTCTAAATTAGGAGAAAAAGCAATTGTATCCACTGCCCCCACATTAGCAGGTAAGGGGAGATTCTGCCAAGTTTTTCCCCCGTCGGAGGAAGTGTATAATTTACCCTGTTCATCCCCGAAAAAAATTCGATCAGGATTGTTGGGAGTAATAGCTAGAGAGGTTATCAGTGCCGTGGTGGGGAAAATATTTGACCAATTTTTACCGCCATCTTCGGTTAAATAAACCCCTTTTTCTAATCCCACTGCCGCTACTATATTGGGATCGGAAGGGGCAATTTCTAGGAAGTTAATAAATTTAGTTTCTAAACCCTGATTAACTTTCTGCCAAGATTCCCCCGCATCTTCACTTTTATAAATACCATCGGATCTTGAAGCTAAATAGAGAATATTTTTATTGAGGGGAGATAGGGATAGGGAACTTAATTCCCCCGTATAATCTAAACCTTGAATTAATCTTGTCCAGTTGCTACCTCCATCCCTAGACTTATAAAAGTTATTTCGCACCAAGATATATACTGTATTATCTGTCTGGAAATCGGGAGAAACTTCTACTTGACTAATCACATCATGGGGACGATGGGCAAAAGCAGCATTACTCCAAAGACAAAAAACTGTAGCGATTATCAATAAAATGAGATTAAACTTGTAGGCGAATCTCAGCAAACTTTGGCGATTAATCATACTTAAACTGCTAATATCGAGGATAAAAATTGACCTAATCTAGCAAAGGGCGATCAAAATTTAAGCAAGGGTTCTGTAAGAGTATAGACGAAAATGGCGATTATAACCATTACTAAAATCAGGCTTATTTGCTATCAGCATAGATTAGAACCAATCTCTACACTTTGATTATTGTAGAGACTCATTGCCTTTTGTAACCCTTGTTTGAGACCAAGTTCGATCGCTTTTCTGGACAAGTCTAACACTTTCAAGATCACTTGGTTTTCTTGGGGGGTGAATCGGCCTAAAACGTGGGAAATTGTCGCTTTTTCGGTTGATTTACCGATTCCTATGCGTAAACGAGCGAAGTTTTCCGTGCCAACGTGGGCAATCATTGATTTAATACCGTTGTGTCCGCCAGCCGATCCCGATAGACGGATTCTCAACCGGCCTAGGGGCAGATCCATATCATCGTAAATGACTAAAATCGACTCTGGAGCTAGTTTATACCAGTCCAGCACCGATCGCACCGATTGCCCGGAGCGATTCATGTAGGTTTGGGGTTTCAAGAGACGAATTTTGCCCGGGAGAGGACTGTCACCTTCGGCAATAAAACCTTGAAATCGCTTGTTTTCCTGCCAAGATAGCCCCCAATCCCGCGCTAATGAGTCCACAGCTTCAAAACCGATATTATGACGGGTGCGATCATATTTGGGTTCGGGATTACCCAAACCGATAATTAACTGAGGAATGATTAAATTAGGGGTTTTATCGGAATTCATAGGGGAAAATCGGGCTTTTAACCATGACCCGACTCTTATTATCACCGAATTAGCACTCCGAGCGCTGGAACAAAGTTTCTAGATAAACCTTGGCACAGCTATTTTGCTCCTCAAAATTCATCCTTTCGGAGGATTGACAATTAAGTAGAAAAAATGACAAAGCCGCCGTAAACACACCATCTTGATCCCAACCGGGGTGAGTTTCTAGATATTGTTGTAGGGATTGGTGGAGGATTTCGGGGATTTCTGCCAAGATACTGACTGATGTATTCATATCGTTTACCTCTGAATCTGAAGTGGGGAAATCCCTGACTGGTGCAGTGGACAGTAAGGACTATTGTGAGCCAAGTTGGGGGGAGTTGCAATATTACCAGATGTAAAGGAATGCTTTAGAAAAACTTAATATTTACGAGGGAATAAGGGTTAGAGCTAGATTTTATTTACTCAACTTAACAATAACTCAGTATCTATCGATGGGAATTTTGACAATCAAGATTAATTTTTTCTCGAAGCAAGTGCCGATTCTATCGCTGTTGCCTGTGGAAAAGTCTGGGTAAACTGTGGAAAACTTGGGAGTGAGTGGGGAAATACCGGGGAATGTATGGGGGAAAACATTGGGGAAAAATAAGATTTGCAAATTTTAATCCGTAGTGATGCTCAAGACTACTTAGGCACTCTTGCCAGAGTACCTTTTCTAGCTGAATGCTGGCTGCTATGCTTTTACCACCAATACTGAACAGGTAGCTTCTGCCACCACGAGACTACTAACAGAATCTTCGATCACCCGTTGAACTCCCGTTAATCCCCGACTGCCGATCACGATCAGATCAGCATGATAGATATTAGCTAAACGAATAATTTCCTCCGCTGGATCACCAAAGATGACCTCGATTTCACTAGGGGCAGCAATCTGGGATTGATAGCAGCGCAATTGATCTTCAATGATCTCACGGGAGGGGTGAGGGCGATCAACTGGCAATTCATCTCCCTCCTTGCCGAGGATATGGGTGAGTATGATGCAAGAATTTGCCGTTAGAGAAAGGTAATTCAAGGACTGAAGGACTCGATCCGATAATTCCCCACAATCTAAGGCAACAACGATATTTTTAAACATTTTGACTAAATCCTGCCGCTAAACAAACTTCCAATTAAGATTCCGGAGCAAAAAATCTTTTATTTTGCCATTATCTAAGGATAATAAGCCTAGATAGGGTCTGCTGAATAAATCTAAAAACCTTGTTGGGTAAGACTTTTAGACTTTTTGTCAATCAAAAAGTACCAGGCATGGGAGTGATCAGGGGGAAAATTCAGGTACTTTTTCCCTGAAAATTAGGTAGTTGACCAC
>NZ_JADBRW010000393.1:0-8090 GCF_020247025.1 Microcystis sp. M109S1 | reverse complement strand
TTGTTCGGGTGTGGGGTAAAATCGAAACGAGTAGGCTTTTTCCATGTCTCACATTTTAGCATATATTTGGTAAATGCGCTAGTATTTAACGGTAAAGCCGTCGTAGAACGACGGGGTTTCAGACCCAAAATTTTCGATGAGTCCGTGGCCTGGTGACAAGCGCGATAATTTATGATAAGGAAAAGGATTATAGTTTTCGGGAAAGCAAGGTATGGATTTACAGCAATTCTTAGAAAAACTGCCCCAACAGTATCAGGATTGGGGATCGCCTTTAATGTCGCCTATTTCCGAGCAATTAACCCTTTTAAGCCCAAAAAACGCCTCCTATCCCGATCTCAATCTCTTTCCCCTACTCAATCTAGCCGTTGCCTGTCTGCAACAGGACGAGGTTTACTGTCAAGTGGGTTGTTTTCGTCGCGGTAGTTTAGTCGCCGCTTTCTGGAATAATAGCGATCGCCGCGGTTATGGCGTAGAAGCTTTTTTTAAATACGATCCATCGGGAGAAAGACTAACTATATTATCTCAGGATTTGGAGGATTTTCAACTATCAGAACAGATATTTTTAAGCGATCAAGAAACGGAACCCTTTTTCGATGATCTGGAAGAATTAAACAGTGAAGAAAAGCTGGGGGTTTATTACTACGATGCTGCCGAAGACTATCGATCGCTCTTGATATCCTTACTTTTAGCCCAAAAATTCTGGTCTGATTCCGCTTTAATTATTATCAATAAATGTCAGCATCCTGCTCTCCAACAAGCAATAAAAGATTTTCTTAAAACCCATCCCCAAGCCCAGATAATTTTAGATGATCAAGTCGCTAATCACGGTTTGCTTGGTTTCAAAAATATTTGTTTATTAGCTTGGAATGCTCCCCCGGAGATAACAGCGCTAAAATCACCGAAAAAACTGGTTTTAAATGTGGGTTGTGGTCCCTATAATCCCGAAGCTTTACCCCAACTATTCCGCGATGGCAATTGGCAAGAAATTCGCCTCGATATCAATACCGCTGTTAACCCCGATATTTTAGGAACGATTACCGATTTAAGTGCCGTTCCCGATAACTCCGTCGATGGGGTTTTTTCTAGTCATAATTTAGAACATATTTATCATTACGAAGTTCCCATCGCCCTCGAGGAATTTAAACGCATTCTTAAACCCGAAGGCTTTTTGATGATCGTGGTTCCCGATATGCAAACTGCCGCCGAATTTGTCGCTAGAGGCGATATGGAAAATGAACCTTTATATATTTCTCCCGGTGGTCCCGTGCGTGCTTTATGGATGTTTTACGGCATGGGAACAGAAGTGCCTGGGATGCCCTATATGGCTCATAAAACTGGTTTTACCTCTCAAAATCTCAACCAGAAATTACAAGAAGCAAATTTTGCCAGAGTCGAGGTAATTCGGACAGAATTTGAGTTAGTTGCTTTTGGGTATAAGTGAGGAAAGATTAGCAAAAATTGCCCGCAATTGTGGGGCGATTCTTTCCCTTTGATTGATTAAATAAATACTAACGAGGGTTAAAGATACCCCCACCCATTGCAATACACTTAACATCTCACCGAGGAATAAATTCCCGAAAGTGAGGGCAAAAACCGGAGTTAAAAAAGTTAAAGAACTTAAACTGGTTAAATTGCCCTTGGCGGCTAAATAAAAGAATAATCCATAGGCGATCGCACTACCAAAAATAGTGGCATAACTTAAAGCTAACCAACCATTGAAATCGATATTCTGCCATTGATGGGATTCTCTGAAACCTGAAGCTAAAAATAGGGGCAATCCTCCTAAAATCATGTGCCATCCCGTGGCGCTGACGGGATCCGCATGACGACAGACAAACCGGATTAAGACTGTTCCCACCGCCATGGACAGGGAAGCCAAAAGCATCAGCATTTCGCCGCTATTTAGTAATTCCTGCCAGCTAAAGTCAATATTTACCGCTTTTTGTCCAAAAAAGTCATAAAACCATTGATCGGGCAAGCCAATTAAACTAATTCCCCCAATTCCTAAACCCAATCCCAACCATCCCCAGATACCGATAACTTCTTTAAATAGCCAACTCGACATTAAAGCCACCGCTAGGGGTTGGGAGTCAATAATTACCGATCCTAACCCCGCCCCGGTGCGATTTAATCCCAATGCCAGAAAACCTTGAAAAAGAGTGGCATCCATCAGAGCAAAAAGGGCAATCCATAGCCACGCTTGCAGGGTTTTGGGCTGAGGACGACCTAAAAACCAAGCTACTATTAAAACTAACATTCCGGCGGGGACAAGGCGAATTCCCGCCATAAATAGGGGGGTGGTGTGGGGGATAACACCCTTCATCGCTACCATCGCTGTTCCCCAGAGAAAAAACGGTGAGATAAATAAGAGGGGCGAGGATTTCTTTAAATCTAAGTTTTCCATAGGTAGCGATCGAGTGTTGTGGATAACAAATTTCCCTAATTGTATAGTAGAGACTGGGGAGCTGCTCTTAATGCTCTTGACTTTCTCCTAACTGATTTTCCTCTAAAGCTGTTATTTGTTTTTCTTCACTTGAACCGATCCAGATCGCGATCATCCCGGCGATGGGAATGGAGAGAAAAACCCCTAATAATCCCGCAACTCTTTCGCCGATAAAGAGGGATAAAAATAAAATTACTGGGTTTAATTCTAGGGCATTGCCCATAACTTTAGGGCGAATAATATTATCTTGAATTTGCACCAAGACAACACAGACAATAAAAGCTTTAACGGCAACTGCTAGTCCCTGGGAGGTAAAAGTCAAGATAGTTACCAACAAAATGCCCAGGGTTGCCCCGATACCCGGGATAGCATCGATAATACCGAGAATACCCGCTAAAATTAGCCCATATTTAATTCCTAATAGGGAAAAACTTATGAAACTTGTCACAGATAAAAAGAGCATTAACAACAGTTGCCCGCGAATAAATCCCAGAAAACTTTGTCGAAAAGACTTGGCAAAACGCTCCCGGTATGCTAGGGGGAGAAGTTGCAAAAAACTTCGCCAGAGTTTATCACCATCAATGAGCATATAAACACTGATCACCGCCCCGAAAATGACCGTAAAGACACTGGAAAAAACTCCTTGTACGATTGATAAACCCGTGGCTAAACCGGTTTGTAAGCTTCCCACCATTTTATTCAAATCTAATCGATCAAGAAAGTCTTGAAAGGGTAAAAAATCTTTTTGACCAAGGGCATCGGTAAGATTGAATAGTAGTCCTCTCCCCTGATTAACCGCTTCTAATCCTATGCCTGTGACTAATCTAAATAGGAGGATAAAAGCTACTAGGGTGGTAATGGCAATGGCTAGTCCTCTCGGTAGATAACGGGATAACCAAACCACGGGATAATTTAATAGAGCGGCCAGGACTGCCGAACCGGTAAAAATAGCGATCATCCCGTAGAAATAGTTAATTAAGATAATTAGACTCCAGCCACAGCCAAATAATAATAGATAGCGTACTAGAATCGAGTTATTCAGAGTTTTCCAAAAGGAGCTAGAAGGGGGCATAAATAAAGCCAGAAATAGGATTTTAGCATTTAGAATTGTTTTAACAAAGCTTCCCGCATGACCGAGACGGGGACGGGTTGACCTAACCAGATTTCTAGTGCGATCGCTCCCTGATTAACTAACATTTCTAACCCATCAATAATTCTTATCCCTCTAGTCTGGGCTAACCGGAGAAATTTGGTCGGCCGGGGATTATAAATTAGATCGTAGGCGATCGCCGATGGGGGTAAAAGGTCTAATAATTCTAACTCAACAGGGGATTGTTCGCCCTGGGGGGACATTCCGATCGGGGTAGAATTAATCAGGAGTTCTGTGGTGGATACCAGCCCCTCTAATTCGTCCCAGCTATGCACTTCTAGGAGGTCATAGAGGCTTGTATTCGCCCAACTTTCTTTAAAAGGATCTAATTTCTTTTGATTGCGTCCTACCACATGAATTTCGCCACAGCCCAACTGGGCGCAAGCCACCACTACCGCCCGGGCAGCGCCGCCATTGCCTAAAATAACTGGATTCACCCGACTCCAATCTTTGTCAAGGGATTTCAAGGGTGCGAGAAAGCCATCCACATCGGTATTCGTTCCCCGCCAACCGGTTTCCGTGCGCCAGACGGTATTAACTGCGCCTACTAGCCTTGCTTTCTCGGTAATTTGCGATAATAAGGGAATAATTGCTAATTTATGGGGAATTGTGACGCTAAAACCCTCTAGATCGATGGCGGACAAACCAGCGATCGCAGTTGCTAAATTTTCTGGGGCGATAGGTAGGGGAAGATAGACATAATTTAGCCCCAAAGCATCGATAGCGGCATTGTGCATGAGGGGAGAAAGAGTATGGCCGATAGGATCGCCGATTACGCCTAATAACTTGGTTTTTCCGTTAATAATGGTCATAAAAAAAGGTGGGCCTTCCCCACCAAAGTTTGATCTCAAGGGTAGCCAATGCTCACCCTACTATACTATTTCTTGATTTCGCGGGCCATTTTCAGGAAAGGATTGATACTGTCATCGTTAGTGCGACGACCGTTATCATTAGTACCGTTACCGTTACCATTAGCCTCGGAAGTAGCCGATTTTGCCACAATACCGTTATCGGTGACTTTGCTGACTTCCATAGAGGAAATCTGTTTAATCGATTCGCCACCCTTTTTATTCGAGGCAGTTTTCGGGAAAGTACGTCGGATCGTGATCGGTGTCCGCATAAAGTCGATATCACCGAGAGTTTTAGCGTCATCGGGTTCCAAGTAAAAAGCCTCTTTCGGTTCCGGTGCGCTCAGATCCATCGGTTCATCGACGTATTTCGTCTTATTGCCAAACAGGCCAAAGAATCCAGCCATTTTCTCCCTCTCCTAAATAAATATATTTACCATAAATTGCTGCTGATTGTTAAATAATATCAATATTTATGACAAAAAGCTAGGTAGCCATCTATCAGTGATCAGTGATCAGTAATCAGTGATCAGATGGGAGTTTTCAGTTCACTGATTACTGTTTACTGTTTACTGTTCACTGATAAAACTTCCCACACACCCCAATCAACGCTGTTCTAACCTACGACTGGCTAGGGACATAGAATAACAGAAAATCCAGTAAATAAAGGCCAAAAATAGATAAACCTCTGGATAATCGCCGATAAATTTCGGATTAGCTAAAACCGATCCTGCCATACCCAAGAGGTCAACCAGTCCCACGATCGCCAGTAGAGAAGTATCCTTAAATAAACTGATAAATTGACCAACAATAGCGGGAATGACCGCTTTTAAAGCTTGGGGTAGAACGATCAATAATAAAACGAAAATCGGTTTTAAACCCAAGGCTTTGGCCGCTTCAATTTGACCTTTGGGAATCGCTTGTAAACCACCGCGGACATTTTCGGCCAGATAGGCTGCTGCAAAAAGGGTAAATCCGGCGATCGCTCTGATCACCCGTTCTGGTCTAGTCCCGGCGGGTAAAATCAAGGGTAACATCACCTGGGCCATGAATAAAATTCCCAACAAAGGCAACCCGCGCAATAATTCGATATAGCCAATAGATAGCCAACGAATTGCCAGTAATTCACTCTGTCTCCCCAGGGCTAATAATACCCCCAAGGGGAAAGATAAAATCATACTGGCGATCGCTACTAATAAAGTTAAGATTAAACCACTGAGATCATCGAGAGGGATTGTCGTTAAAAATAATCCCCCCAATAGCAACCAAGCGATTAAAGGTAAAGTCAATAACCACATCAATCCCCACCAGCGTTGGAGAAAAGCGGGGCAATCGGGGAAGCGACCCCGGTTTAATTGCCAAGAAAACAGTGATAAAGCCGCAATTATCGTTAAAATCAGCCAAATCCGCCATATTGACTGTTCTGGATAACGACCGACCACAAATAAACCGATATTTTCCGTCACTACAGCCCATTTTGCCTGATTTATCGCCCAATCGAGAAAACTGAAACCACCCCAGAGGCTGAGAAATAGACCCGCAAGGGTTAAGATGACGTTGTACCAAGTGTTAAAGAGATTTTTTCTTAACCAGAGTCCCATAAAATTCCCCAACCTCCACAGTGGTGATCCTTGTACTTTTTCAGTACAATGGTGCTATTAGAAAAATTCAGACTAATTTTCGACCATGAACAGTTGCATTTTAATGGCTAAAATTGTCCGTCGTCCCGAATTACGTTATACCCAAGATAATCAAACTCCCTACGCTCAAATGTTAGTCGAGTTTTCTCCCAATCGTGCCGAGGCAACCCCGACTAATTTAAGGGCCGTAGCTTGGGGAAATTTAGCCTCAGAAGTCGCTCAGAACTATAATGAAGGTGATCAGGTAATTTTGGAAGGTCGTCTCTCCATGCAGACGATCGATCGTCCCGAAGGTTTTAAGGAAAAACGGGCCGAATTAGTCATTAGTCATCTCTATCATCTTGACGGCAGCATGAGTAGCGGGGAAATGGCAGCCCCGACTCCAGAAAAAGTCGTACCAATCAATACCTATAAATCTAATAAAACCGAGGTGGAAAAACCCGTCGCACCTGTCTCCACCGGGGATTTTGAATACGACGCATCCTATGAACTTTCTAACCCTTCCGCTTGGCAACCTAGCGACACATCAGTAGAGGAAAATTTAGACGATATTCCTTTCTAATCACCCCGACAGAATTAATTACAGATATTTTTCCCTTCTCTGTTCCGGCTTTCCCTCTTTCCAGAGTGTGAATTTAACTTTGTCATTCCTGAAATGGCACTGGTTGAATGATTTTGGCGGTCACTGTCCCGTAGTTGAGGTGGTGGTGTCGAGGTCGGGAAGTCCAGAAATATCTAGCGGCTAGAATTGAGACGGGGGCAAAAGATTATGGTAATTATAGCCTTCTTCTAGGAGATTAGAGTTTTTTAAGCACATATACTGATTAAGCGAGGGCGGTTTCTTTCACCCGGTCGGTGCGTATTGCGGTGGATTGCGCCAGTCACAATTGCCTGTCTGAGATCCGCATCAGCTTGAAAGCGAATTTCTGTCATACTGCTTTCTAATTCTGGGCTTGAGCTGCCTTCAATTTTTGGTACAGCAAAGGACTCTTTTCTCTACAAGACTGTTGTAGTCGCTGAAACTCGGCTTCACCCTTTTTCAGATAGGCATCCACAAGCTCTCGATTGGCCAGATAGAAAGCGATCGCGCCATAAACCTGTTCGAGGGAAAGGAGTGGGAAATTTTGGGCAATGCTTTCGGGCGATTCTCCGTTCAAGAAAGAATAGACAACTGAATCAAGAGAGATACGAGTTCCTTCGAGCCAATATTCTTCTTCTCGTTGCTCGATGTACTGTTTTGTCGGAATGGAGGCTAATTTCATAGGAGCAATGTTGCTGTTTAGCTAAAAGGATAGAGGATAAGCTGTTTATTTTGGGGTAATCCTAAGAGATGGCGAGCAGTATTTTTCTCGATTGGTTTATATCTTTGAATATCTAAGCTATTGGCAATTACTTCTATCCGTAAATCCTAAAATAGAGGACTATTTCTAACACAATCTGCTAATCATCGAATCCTACATTTGAGGCAGTCCTCTTTCAATTCTTCTCTTCTGAATGGAAATATAAGTGGACTCTATCTGATGTCCAAGTTGGAACCCCTGTTCCAAAGAAATCTTGATCTTCCGTCCAGATCGGGCAGTTAAAAAGAAGTGCGGTTGCTAAAATCGGCCAGTCATCAATATCTCTTTGTTTTATGCGTTTTATGGCCTCTGATTGATATTGGCTATAGAGCGAAGCTGGCACAACCTCTACAATGCTCGATATGCGGCCGAATCCTTCTCTGACAAGTGCCAGATCAAGTCCCTTGCAAGCGGCTATTTTGGGAATGTATTCTTCTGCATCCTCAAGACAGACATCGGGAGTTAGAAAACAAGCGTTGTCGCCGACAGATTGCATCAACCTCCCCACCTTCACCCCGAATACACTTCTTTTGACATCCTCACCGCCGTAAACGGACGGTGATTCCCAAACCTCACGATTTAGGTTTCTGCTTCTTTCCCTTGCGGGGTTCCGCACCTGCCTTAACAGAGTAAATCTGTTCTGGTCTTATGGTCGCTCTACAGACTGAC
>NZ_JADBRW010000392.1:0-11443 GCF_020247025.1 Microcystis sp. M109S1 | reverse complement strand
TAAGTTTAGAAGAAAAAGAATTTAATCGCCAGTTATCAAGAGAAAGAATTGTTATCGAACATATTCACAGAAGTCTGAAGAGATTTAGAATTTTATCATCAAGATACAGGAATCGGAGACGACGTTTTGGTCTGAGATTTAATTTAATCGCTGGCATTTACAACTACGAACTTGCTTTAGGCTATAATCAAGTAGCTGAATAAGACTTTTGCAGGAGGTCTAATGTATAGGCACAAAACACCAAGATAAAATAAAGTGGTGTAATCGGTTATAAATCACTCCGAAGGCATTATTGGTCATTTGAGTTAGATTTTTCCTTTCACTTTCTCCTAATAATCCTCCTAAATAGGGCTGGCTGAATAAATGTGAAATATAGACTAGGTAAGGGTCTTAGGGTCTTTTTTCGCGAAACAGGTGCAAGATTTTGAGAGAATCATGTTTCAAAACCTTACATCTTCATCGGCCCGCGTCCTGTAGGGCGAAGCATTCGGGCATAACCTATCGCTGAAACCGTAGATTTCCTATCCGAATGCTTCGCCCCTACTTTTTCAGCAAACCCTAAATACTGTCTGAACCCATTTTTTTGCGCTTCGCTCTTGAAGCAATTGTCAAAACGTCCACACCATCGGTCAAAGCAGGGAGGCATCGCGGCCGGGGTTGTCTCTTTCCTTTCATCGCTGCTCTCTCAGCGTCAAGTGCTTATTCTATAACGATTATACTCTTGTTGATCGTTTAAGTCCCACTAGGATAAATTGATCTCTAATAACCCCGGTGGTGGCGCAATCTCGATGCGTGCCGCTTTCAGATCCACCAGTGGAACAATTTCTTTGACGAAGGGGACCAAGGCCCTGGCCTCTGAGTCGGAGGATGGACTTTTTTTCTTGACAGAGGCGAGATTTGCTTCTAGTTGCACTGCTAAAATGTCATTACCCGCCCAGAAAATATCTACCACAACCCCGATTTTTTCTCCTGTAAGGTGATGATAAACCTCTAAGTTCACTAGCTCGCTAACATGATATTCATCCGCTTTTAGGTGAGGTTTTTCTAGTTTATTTGCCCATAATTTATATCCGCGCAAAGCTTCGGCTTGTTCCCGATTTTCAACCCCCTCTAACTTGATAACATAAACATTTTTGCCCGGTAGCTCACGTCCCCTGAGCAGAGTAATTTCTCGGATTTCTCCCCCTTGGATCCCTTGTATTCCCCTCACCCCTCGCTTCTGAAAACGTTCGGGAAAATCTGATACCGATAAAACTCGCAATTCTCCCTCCAGTCCCTGGGGTGCTACTATTGTCCCAATTTCTAGCCAATTTTCTTCCATTGTCTCGACATTTTTTGCTATAGCTTTCCCTAGTATATAGCCTTTTTTGTCTCGCTCCTAGATATTAAAAGTCTTGGTAAAATTTTTAGTTGACCTCTACTCCTGACCATTTTTTGACTTTTTACTGGTGACTTTTTACTGAATTATGACTATTTGGCAAGCGGATTTTTATAAATCTTCATCTTCTTCCCCTCTTGGCACAGTCTGGCAATTGTTAATTTCCGATCCTCTCGGTCATCTTATCTATGAAAATTCCTGTCCCCAATCGCAAGCTAATAGCGACTGGTTAACCCAACAGTTACAGCAAGCTTGTCAAGTCTCCTCCCCAGAAATTATCCAAGTTTTTCGCCCCCAATGCGCCAATTTATTTCTCCTCGCTGGTCAAAATTTACAGATCAAAATCGAGTTAACCCGTCACGTTAACGCCCTCAAAAAACAGCTAGAATTGCGGCAAATCCCCATAAATATCGACTCTCCTCCACCACAACCCGTACCCGTCCAATTTTTAGGTCAAGAGTGGCGTTTTGCTCGTTTTCCCGCCGTTGATTTAGTTAACTTTTTTGGCGATCGCCGAATACCGATTCTTTCCCTACCAGAGGCCTTTTCTCCTTTAAAACTAGGTTTAGCCTCCACTTTAATGATCCCCGGTGTGGTTATTACCGGTGGTAAAAAATCTCTGGCGATCGCTCGTTGGTTAGGGGAAATTAACCCGGTATTTATCGCTCATATTCCCACAGAAACGGGGCGATCGGGCGGTTTAGTCTTGGAATCGGGTCTAAATGAGCGTTGGATTTTCCTGACCTACGATGATGAAGAAGTGGCCCAGGCAGCCAATGCTTATCAAGCAACCAAAGAGGAAAGCCAAGGTTTGCACTTTCTTCTCATACAACCGGATGATTCCGGTCGCACTTTTACCGGCTTTTGGCTACTGAAACAAGTTTAACCCCCAAGCTGTCCCCAAGAGGCAGAGAATGCCTGCTAAACCCGCTAAAGGTTGGTTATAGATACCTTTAACCCAAACCCACCCAGAATCGCTGTAAGACATCAATTCGGCACTGTCTAGCAAGGCCAATCCCCATACCCAACCGCCATGAAGTCCCCAAGCTAATCCTAAACTACCATGATCGATCGCCCGCGCCCAGACCAGAACCATCCCCATCAGAAATAAACCGGGTAGTTGCGGCAGAGTTTGCTGACGTTCCCAAAGCAGGTGCAGCAGGGCAAAAATTAGGCTAGAAATGGCTCCCGCCACCCAAAAACCGTATTCTTGGCTTAATTGGCTCAAAAAGATGCCCCGAAAGATTAATTCCTCGGTAATACCCACCCAGAGGGCCACTATCAACAGGGGTAAACTCAAGGAAAAAGCGCGAGCGAGGTTTTTGGGCTGCCAATGTACCCATGTCAAAATCCCCTCTAGGAAAAAAATTATCCCTAATCCCACCACTGCTAGGATTAATCCTTTACTTAGGGAGATAAATAGGGAAAATGACCAAATTAATCCGTAATTATGGAGGCTGCTCCCCTCTATCTTGAATAATCCCCAGATAACTAAGGGAGCCAATGCGTAAAGAGAGGCCACCAGTGGCAATTTCTGGTCAGGTTTTGTACCTTGCAGCGGTTGCCATCCCAAACGACTCCCTAAAACAATGGCAATCGGCAGCCAGAAAATTAACCAGGCTAACAGGAAAATAATAATTTTTATTAAGGCAGCCATGTCCATTGTCAATTAGGTGCTAGGGAACTGGGGTGTGGGGTGTGGGGTTTTGGGGTTTTGGGGTATTAGTTGAAATTTCCCTACCCCCTACCCCTAACACCCATAAAACAAACCCTCTAGGGATAAAATAACTGTGGAACTTTGCTCTGGAAAAGCCTAGCTCCAACAAAAATCCATCCCTAGGGGGTTGCGAAAAAGAAGAAAAAGTGCTTAAGGAAAACCCCTCGAGTTGATGAAAGAGGCGGTCAGGGGTTAGAATTAGGGATAAGAATCTATATTGTCTTTTTGGTCGGTCTTGTCAAAACTAGCCCTTTTGACTGCCGATTTTTTTTATCCTTATCCCTACTTCGTAACCTATTTAAGCTTCTACCGATTCTTCTGATTCCGTTTGTTTGAGGTGGATGTGCTTGTAGCCAAGTTTGATTTCAAACTCATCGCCGGGCTGCAAGTTCATTTGTTCGGTATAGGTGGAACCGATGACGATTTGACCATTTTTGTGGACACTAACCCGGAAAGTGGGTTCGCGGCCGCGGCCATCTTTAGTGCCTTCGGGATCGAGAGGAACCCCTTTTGCACCCAAAACAGCATCGTAAAAGTCGGTTAAATTGACCCGAACTTGGCCATCTTTACTTTGGGAGTAGTAACCACAACGTTTTGCCGTTTCGCGACGGGGTAAGTGGGCCAACTCTTTGACTTTTTGAAGTAGAGCTTTCCCGGTTAGGGGAGTAGGAGAGATATCATTCATGGTACTTTTAAATGTTCCTTGATTTTTGACTGGCTGTCAATTAAGTTTACACTGACAAATTGATCATACCAAAAATCTTGCCAAAAATGTCTAGAGGGGAATAATAAATTTTTTAAAACTGATGGTTCTGTGATGACAATCGTGCTAAGAAGACCCCAGACTAGGTAGTAAGTGTAGGCCTTGTGGGGGAGAGGAAATTTTTGGCCAAGACTCGCGCAATTTTTGGTCGGGTGCGAGGAAAACAGGGAGGAGAAAGTGAGGACATAAAACGGATCAAGCTATACCTGGCAAGGAATTGAGAAACTATACTTGTGGTTGGAGTTGGCAAAAAACTAATGACCCAGAGCAGTAAATCCGGGGTGATTAAACTGTTTTCGAGCGACTTGCCCATCTATGATTAGGTCTAGATACCCACCCCTTGGCGCAACCGACCAGGGAAAATCTTAAGGATTAATTACCATTACTAGCTCCCCTTTGGCCCGTTAACATCGATTATCCTGAGTATTAGGAGTCCCTCATCCCCGTGCCGAGTATGGAAGTTTCTTTTAAAATTCTGCGTCAACGACCCAACGACACCCCTTACCTAGAAAATTTTACCCTAGAGGTGGAGGCGGGAAATACAATTCTCGACTGCCTTAATCGCATCAAATGGGAACTTGATGGAACTTTGGCCTTTCGTAAAAATTGCCGCAATACAATTTGTGGCAGCTGTGCGATGAAAATTAACGGCCGTTCGGCCTTGGCTTGTCAAAAAAATATCGCCAGTGAATTAAACCATTCTAGCCAAAAAGATGTCGGAGAAATTCCCGAAATCACGATCGCCCCTCTGGGGAATTTACCGATTATTCGGGATTTAATCGTCAATATGCAACCGTTTTGGGACGATTTAGAAAAGGTTGAACCTTATATTAGTAGTCAAGCGCGCACCATTCCCGAACGGGAATTTCTGCAAACTCCAGAAGAAAGAGCCAATCTCAATCAGATGGGTAACTGCATTATGTGTGGCGCCTGTTATTCGGAATGTAATGCCAAGCAAGTCAATCCCGATTTTGTCGGTCCCCACGCTTTAGCAAAAGCGCAGCGCACCCTAGCAGATTCCCGCGATGGTAATCAGGAAAGTCGCCTAGAACTTTATAACCAAGGCACCGCAGGGGTTTGGGGTTGTACGCGTTGCTATTTCTGTAATGCGGTTTGTCCCATGGAAGTGGCTCCCATGGATCAAATCGGTAAAATTAAACAGGAAATACTCGCTCGCAAGTCGGACGATAGTAGTCGTCCCATTCGTCACCGGAAAGTTTTAGTGGAATTAGTCAAAGCAGGGGGATGGGTTGATGAACGCAAATTCGGCCTCTATGTGCTGGGCAATTATTGGCGCGATTTACAGGGTTTATTAAGTATTGCCCCCTTGGGATTGCGGATGATTGCTAAGGGTAAATTCCCCACTTCCTTTGAAGCTTCCGAGGGAACCGAGGAAGTCAGAGGTTTAATTACTGCTATTCAAAATTCTCGCTCTTGATCACTCTCGATAGTTAGAGCAATTTTGAGATGATTATGATCTATATTCTATATTGACTGGAGAACCCATTATCATGTTCGATCGAGATAGTATCCGTGGTTTTTCTGCCCTGATTACCCTTGTGGGAGTCGCTTCTAGTTTGGGTTTTAGCTTCAACGCACCGGCTTTCTCCCAAGCTATCTCTAACAATTTACCATTACTCTTAGCCCAAAAAAGCGAAAAGGTGCGCGTAGCGGTTTTAGACTTCGATTATAGCGGTCTCAGTAATCCCCAGTGGTTAACATTTCTCAATGGTGGAGCCAGTGGTGTCAGTGATATTCTCGTCAATAAATTGGTGGAAAGTGGTCGCTATACAGTCATTGAGCGCAGTCGCATTGATGCTGTCCTCAGAGAACAAAATTTGGGGGCTTCGGGACGGGTAGATGCCGCTACTGCCGCTCAAATCGGGCAAATTTTAGGGGTAGATGTGGTGATTATCGGTTCGATTACCCAATTCGATTTACAAAAAAAACAATCTGGTGGCTCGTTTATTATTTTTAGCACCGCCAAGACAGAAACCGATGCTTTTGTCAAGTTAAATGTCCGGGCAATTAATACCACCACGGCCGAAATTATTACCACCGCTCAGGGAGATGGTACTGCCAATCAATCCGATGGTTCCACCGTGGTTTTAGGGGTTGGGGGTGGTTCCCAAACCTCCAACGAAGGGAAATTACTCAGTATTGCCACCGATAAGGCAGTGGCGCAGGTGGTGGATAATCTCAATGATAAAGCCGACCAAATCGCCGCTACACCTCGCTCGCTCCCGACTGTCACCGCTTTAGTGGCTGCCGTGGCAGGAAATCAGGTAATTCTCAATAAAGGTACGGGAGAAGGCTATCGTGTCGGTTTACGCATTTCCATCGAACGGACGACTCAAACGGTCAAGGATCCGCAAACGGGTAAGGTTATCCGTCAGATTACTCAACCGATTGGCACTCTCGAAATTGTCGAAGCTGATGGTCAATCTAGCGTCGGTCGCATCATTACCGGTAATGGTTTTAAAGTCGGTGATTTAGCTAAACCCATTCGTTAATTGGGGATTGGAGTGTAGGGTGTAGGGTGTGGGGTGTTGTAGGGTGTAGGGTGTGGGGTGTAGGGTGTGGGGTGTAGGGTGTGGGGTGTAGGGTGTGGGGTGTAGGGTGTGGAGTGGTGGGGAGATCGGTAAACTTAAAACTCAAATCTGATCACTGATAACTGATAACTGATAACTGATCACTGATAAGTGAACACTCACGAAAATTTGAAGTTATGTAAAGCGAACCCCGGGGTCAGGTAAGACAACCGATAGAATTTATGATCGGAATCCTTTGGATATTCCCTAGACCAGAGCGATTAACGAAAATTATCAAAAAATGATACAAGATAAAAAACCCACGGTGATCATTACTGGGACAACTTCTGGAGTCGGTCTCTACGCCGCTAAATCCCTTGCTCAAAGAGGTTGGTTTGTGGTTATGGCCTGTCGGGATATCCCGAAAATGGAACAGGCTGCCAAGGAATTGAACATTCCCCGGGATAACTACTGTATTGAATTTATCGACCTCGGTTCCCTCGATAGCGTCCGGCGCTTCGTTAAAAATTTCCGGGCCTTGGGCCGCTCTCTAACCGCTTTAGTCTGCAATGCCGCTATCTATCTGCCTTTGCTCAAAGAACCCTTAAGAAGTCCCGACGGTTATGAATTGAGCATGGCCACCAATCATTTAGGTCATTTCCTGTTGTCGAATTTGCTCTTGGAAGATCTAAAAAATTCTCCCTCTCCCGACCGCCGTTTAGTCATTCTCGGCACTGTCACCCATAATCCCGATGAATTAGGCGGTAAAATTCCTCCTCGTCCCGATTTGGGCGATTTAGACGGGTTTGCCAAGGGTTTCCAAGAGCCGATTACCATGGCCGACGGCAAAAAATTTGAATCGGTCAAAGCCTATAAAGATAGTAAGGTGTGTAATGTTCTCACCATGCGGGAACTGCACAAACGCTATCACCAATCGACCGGAATCACTTTTACTTCCCTCTATCCGGGTTGTGTGGCCGATACACCCCTTTTCCGCAACCATTACCCCTTTTTCCAGCAGTTTTTCCCCTGGTTCCAGAAAAATATCACCGGTGGCTATGTTTCCCAAGAATTAGCCGGGGAAAGAGTCGCTATGGTGGTTGCTGACCCCGAATACCGTCAATCCGGCGCTTACTGGAGTTGGGGCAATCGTCAGAAAAAAGAGGGTAAATCCTTTGTTCAAAGGGTTTCTCCTCAAGCTCGCGACGATGAAAGAGGCGCAAAAATGTGGGAATACAGCGCTAAATTAGTCGGATTAGCCTAATTTACGATTTTAAGACTAAAAAAGGACACAAGTTAACTTGTGTCCTTGTCGAAACGGGGAGGCCAGAGCAGCAAGAAACAATCCATAACTGGGTTTTTAAAGCTCGATCGGCAGTTAATCATATTATTAAAAACGGATTTGGTATTATTCCGATTTTATTGCAAGCTTTTACCAATCTTGACGGACAAGATTAGTGAACTTTCCTCAATAATCACTTGATCGGTAAAAATTTTTAAGTCAGAAAATTCAAAAATTGCTGGATGACAAAAGCATTAGACAAATCAATAAAAAATGCCCCGACCAAAGGAACAATAACAACTGCTTGGGGAGAAGCACCAAAATTTTCCGTTACTGCTGTCATATTGGCGATTGCTGTAGGAGTTGCCCCCAAAGTTAACCCCAAATAACCAGCGCAAACTACTGAGGAATGATAGTTTTTTCCCATTAAGGGAAAGACCAGTAAAACAGTATAAATAATACTGAGTGAGAACTGCACTAATAACAGGATAGCAATCGGTCCAGCCAAATCGATCAATGTCCATAATTTTGACGCTCCCATCGCTCTCATGCGAGGGATTCCCTGTTCATCCAGTTACCTTATCTATTAGGCTTTCACCTAATAGACAGTGGGTCGGCATTTTCAAAGGGTTTTACCATTATTCAGCAAGCCCTAATTATTAATAAAAAATTCACTATTATTAATCCCTTTAATCAATAAAATTATTTTACTGGTTAATGATGATAAATTTAGCATTAAGTAGGTGATATTCGTACCAATGCCGCCGGTTTAATCATTGCTAAATCAGGGGAACTTTTAAATAAACCTATTAACGGCTCAGATTCATTTTTATCTTGATGATTTTGAGTAGTTTTGGCAAGTATCAAAACCTCAACCACCTCACCCACATTTAATTCAGGGTTGGCAATTTGAATTTTATTACCGGGTAAAACCTGAGTGCTTATATGTAGAATATCTCGTGTCATTTTTTTAACAAATAAATAAAGGAAGAGATTTGACTTCTAGTATAACCCGCCATTAACTGACCCCGATGATAAGGCTGTAGTCATCTCCTTACCTTAACTGATGACAAAATAACTTGATTCTCCGAATAACTTGAGAAAAGTTGCTCAAAATATAGCCTCAGCAACACAAATCGGCTTATCTCTAGGTAAATCCTTGCAGGAGTGGCATTGTACCAGATATTTTCTCTCTGCTCGATTTATTTAATAAGCTCTGCTGATGAATAAAAAAAAATAATAAACTAGGCTTATGAGTATTCGCCTCTACAATCAGTAGCCTTAACCCAAACGCCTTTAAGTTTTTAGGTGTTGTCAGATCTACTCCTGCATCTCGTCTCGAGATATCTCCCCTTGGTGGTAATAGACTTTTTTCAATTGATAATTTACAAGTAGCCACTAAATCTATCCAGTCTGTCCCTGAACCTTCTATAATTCTAGGAATAGTAACACTAGGATTAAGCGCATTGTTTTCTAAAAAGCACAAACAAAACGATATTGACGATGATTAATTGATGTTTAAAGGGGACGTAAGCGATAGCGTTTACGTCTTTTTGCCTAGATTAATTGAGTTTCATACTGAAATTGACTGACTTAGAAATGGCTGGATGATGTCAGATATTGCTGTGTTTGGCTGTAACTTTAAACAGTAATTATAGCCTTGATCATAAAACATTAATTCTTGATTTTCAGGAACAAGAGATTGAAACCAAATGGCAAAAGTAGCACAATCTTCTAAATATCCATCCAAACTAATTCCTTGTCCATCTCGATGTAATGCTCCCTCTAATCTAGTTCCTTTTTCTGGAATTTTAATAACCCATTCGATGCTATAATAATCATCGGGATTAGTTAGGGTTTTAATCGTGGTATCATGCCAAGATTTTTCGAGATTTTCAATAAAATCTACTGTGTTAATTTTCCATTGGGTCGGTTGGTCTGGTGTAATAAGATATTCCATTAAAAACTTCTCCTTTTTACTTAAGGTAAAACGACAACAGTACCAAGAATATTAAACTGACGGAGTAATTTTTCAAAAAATGGTACGGCTTCTCTCATATTAACAATTACTAACAACTTAACCACAGGGGTTTTTTGGTCATTAATGACTGCTCCATAGCGACGAAATTCATTTTTTATATCGCCTTGAACTTTTGTCCGAATAAAAGGGGGTACATTAGAATTATCAACCTAGGGACTATTAGCGGGATTTTCAATAAATTTAGCTTCCATAAGCTCTCCTGTTTCATAATTAATGCCATCTGCCCAAATTTCTTCTCCTCCATCTCGGACTCGAATTTCCTCATTACCACAATGTCTAATCTGAAATTGATAACGCTGATTATAGGTTGGTGTCAGTCTTCGCGGGAAATCTTTTGCCCAGTCTTGTATTAAGTTACTTAAATCTGTCATTCTTGATTGTACTTTAAGTTGATTGAAATTCGTCCAAAATAGCGCACCAGTCCTCTACGATACTACCCTCACCGTTCCCGAAAATAGCCTCTTAAACACTCTTGTTGACACAACTACCCCCACCGATGCCAACACTAGGGTTAGGTGTATTGCTGTCTAAAAAGCATAATCAAGACAACACTAACGACAATTAATTAATGTTTTCATGGGACGTGAGTGATGATGTTTACGTCCTTTTCTCAGCAATTATTGAATAATTAAAATGATTCTTGTGCGGTGGACAAAACCTCTTGATACAGTCTTGTATTAATACGTTTACCCTTAGTAATTAACGCAGCTAAAACTTCCTGAACGCTAGTAATTAATCCTAGTTGTTTGGCGACCAATAAAATACCTAATGTACCAGTAATTTTTAAATTTCGAGATAAAGCAACTCGCCTAGCTTCTAAATCATCAATCAATAATTGATCGGCTTCTAATTCTTCAGCTAAAATCATAGCAGCACATTCACCCCAACCTAAATTAGTTATCGTTTTCAAAGTAGAGACTTTTTCTGAACTGCTAATGGTTCGTCTCTCTATCCAGTCTGCTAATTGAACTAAATTAACTGCTGGATGATTTCCTGTTGTTACCTCATGGTAAACTTCTTGAGGAATAATAATTTTCCCGTAAATGTCATGAAGTAAATTAAGTTTTCCAACTTTTGCTAATTCACTTAAAGGGGTGGTATCAGAGACAATAATCACTTTACTTTTTATATCTCTCTAAAATTTGGAGAGTCTCAGCCACTTCTTGTTGTAATTCTTCTTGGGTTTGCATAGGAAATGGACAAATATTATAGTGATCCATTAAATCAGAAAGTTTATGATGATCGATCTCTAATAATTCTGCGGCACGTCCCGCACTAATATCACCATGACGAAGTAACGTCATAACATAGGCTTCTTTAGCTTTTTTCTCAGCTTCCAGATGATGAATTTCTGGAACTTTAGGTAAAGTTAGAGTGAATTTAATTTCTGTTGTCGTCATTTTAGATTTATTTTGAGTAGCCTATAATTATTTATAACACTTATTTATCCCCACCGATGCCGATAATAACCCCTTAACCTACAGCATCACTGATATGAGCGTCGGAATTGGGAGCAGCGAGAGGGGAGAGGGTAGGGCTGTTTCATTCTCCCATCAGAATATCAAAAGTAAAAGCGATCACTGTCTTTGTAAAATGAGAAGTGACCGGCAACTTTAAAATATATGTTGAGCTTAATAGAAAAACTGAAACAAGTCAAGGACTTTCGGAAAGATAAAGGAAAAAGACACCCTTTATGGATAGTATTATTAGTAATAATACTGGGAACAATGC
>NZ_JADBRW010000391.1:0-9368 GCF_020247025.1 Microcystis sp. M109S1 | reverse complement strand
TTTTGTATCCATCCATAACCTTACACATTTGTTACGGATGAATTGAGCAGTACGAATAGCATCGTCTATGGCTTGATACTGTTGAGTTTTAGCTTTAACTTTAAACTCTAAGACAAACATTTTACGCAGGGGGTACTTAGACAAAATCAGTATAGCACAATAAAAGTTAAGTTAACAAGCTATAGTTTAAAAAGCCGTCCTAAAAGGACGGGGCTTTAACCCAAAATTTCGGTAATTCACTCGATCCCGAACGTCACCGAAACGACCGCGGTAATATCTTTGTCGATCGAGGAGGTGTCGTAAATTCCCGAATCGCTCACGTCAGTGGAATTGCGCGAGGTGATCTGAAAAACTCCCGTTTTCGCATCGCGCACCCTTCCCACCCGACTGCCGGTACTACTGGCGATCGCTTCGGCTCTGGCTCTCGCATCCTTGGTCGCTGCCGCCACCATTTCCACCCGCAGCTTATCGAGTTGGGTGTAAAGGTATTGGGGGGGTTCAGAGACGAGGCTAATTCCCTCCTCGATCAATTCCGTTACCTGCCTAGAAAGTTCCGTGTAACGGGCCACATCCCCCGCTCGGATCTCGAAGCGTTGGCTGAGGCGATAGGCAAGAATTTGCCCGGTTTCCTGGCCGTTAGCTGTTACTTCGGGAATCGCCATCGTCTCGATCGCGTTGGTGGTGATTGCGTCGTCGGGAACTTGTTTTTCTTTGAGATAAGCTCGTATCCGCTCGGTTTGCCGGATCAGATCGCGGTAGGCTTCGCGGGCGGTGGGTTGTTGACTGGAAACCGATAAACGCCAGAGAATATAATCGGATGTAATCGCCCTTTTTGCCGAACCAGTCACGACAAAAACATCGCTGGCCCGTTTCACCGCTAAGAGGGAGCGCGCCGCTATCCAGGAACTCAAGACGAGAGCGATCGATAGCACCGACAAACCCGCGAATAGCTGCGGGAAACGTCGGAATATAGAACTGTCTTTCATCGTCACTCCTCCTGAAAATTCGACGTTTCTATCCTATGCTAGTAGCGAGCGAGTTGA
The DNA here is from genome assembly GCF_020247025.1 of Microcystis sp. M109S1. NCBI lineage: Bacteria > Bacillati > Cyanobacteriota > Cyanophyceae > Chroococcales > Microcystaceae > Microcystis > Microcystis sp. M109S1. The sequence goes on along the minus strand of NZ_JADBRW010000391.1, from coordinate 8,325 downwards.
AATTATTATTTACAAAAATAAATTTTTCTGGCGTCAGGTTGATGCGCTTTGACAGCAAAGATTATTCAGCCCTTACTGGAGCTTTAGCACAATGGTGACTGATTGACACTCCCGTCGCACTAAGCGCTTCGGGATTCTTGGTTCACTGAGTTTCCTTAATCTGACAGGACGTATCCAACATTCACTAGAGGGAATCTCTCCCCCCCCCTTGCCTAGGGCTGTTTCATTCTCCCATCAGAATATCAAAAGTAAAAGCGATCACTGTCTTTGTAAAATGAGAAGTGACCAGCAACCTTTTAAATATATGTTGAGCTTAATAGAAAAACTGAAACAAGTCAAGGACTTTCGGAAAGATAAAGGAAAAAGACACACTTTATGGATAGTATTAGTAGTAATAATACTGGGAACAATGCTAGGATACTTAAGTTATAGAGAGCTAGGAGAGTTTGCTAAAAATAATCGGCACAGGCTCAGTCAAGAATTTAACATAATTCCAGAAAGAGTCCCATCTTATTCAACAATTAGAAGGGTAATGATAGGAATGGAATGGCAGAGTTTGTTAAAAGTGTTTAATGAATGGGCATTAGAAGAATATGGACAAAGAAGTGATATAAATTGGCTAGAAATAGATGGAAAAAGTCTCAAAAACACCCGAGAGAATCCTAACAATGGGCCAATTCAAGTCTGAATTGCATCACTGTCTGATCTACCTTCATAGAATACCTCATTCGGGGTACGATAGTCAAGACATTTTCGAGGACGATTGTTAATCAAGTTTACGGCTCTTTCTACCTGCTCTGGCTTAACAATTTTGAAATTCGTTCCCTTGGGAAAAAATTGTCTTAACAGTCCATTGGTAGGCTCGTTTAATCCCCTCTCCCAAGAATGATAAGGAGTAGCACTCATAAAAATCTGCCCCGATTTTCTGAGGGGCATCTCAGTTTTGCAGAAATACTGAAAACAGGATATAAAGGAAGAAGAAATTGATCAACAGAGGCAAGGACAATGACCGGATTAAATGATGCTGACCGAGAAAAAATCGGAATCGAAGGTTAAAATTCGTTTTCCGTCATGGTATTCCAATCATAGCCGCGTTCTTTGGCTACGATTCTAGCTCTTTCTGCTCCTTCATTAAATACTGGTTCCAACTGTCTCCACTGACTGAGGATGAGAATTTTATAAACTTCCTGTTGCTGTGCTTCGGGGAGTTGTTTGACTAATTCGATCACTTGTTCGTTGCTTAAGGTTAAGTTCGGCATAGGTCAATTCTAGACACCAGCATGATTAATCAGTTTAACACGAGTCCTTAATGGAGAGGGTTTTCGGTTCGCCTATCCCTTCTCTGCGTCGATCAGTTAGAATCGAGAAATTATAACAAATCTGGTTATTTTTGCATGAGTAGAAAACGGGTTTCTCCGAGAAACCCGTTTTCTGTGCGTTACTCAACGGATTTGGTATTATCGGCCTAGAAAGTCCTTTCATCTTCCCGCTTGCCGTAAAATTATGATTGTCTCTCTCCAAGAAGCTCAAGCCAAACTGCCCGAACTGATATACAATCTCAAACTAGGGGAAGAATTGTTAATTACCGATAATAATTTCCCACTGGCAAAATTAAGCCGATGATAAAGAACACTTACAAGACTTCTCGGAGTATCTGCTTTGAAATGTCTAATCGATAGCCATACTCTGCTCTGTTACACACTCAAGGAATCCCGACTCAGTAGCAGCACCCATCAACTTCCTAAAGGGTGGCATAAATCGACTAAATCCTTATCTTGCAAGAGTTCTATTGATTAGTTCGTTCTAGATCGAAAACAATTGACAAAATCGCATCAATGTCCTTCTCTATAAGGGTTTCATCCCTTATAACTCCGTCCATTGCATAGCACAAACCGAAGAACCCGTCAGATGGTGACTTTCTTAATAGATCCATCAATTTTTCGGATGGTAACTTTCTTAATGCATCCATCAATTTTTCGGTTTTCATTCGTCTTAAGTTTAAGCCAGAAGGAGTGATAAGAGAATGGCATGATGGTAACTTTCCTACTAGATCCATCTTTTTGGATGGTGACTTTCTTAATGGATCCATCAATTTTTCGGATGGTAACTTTCCTACTATATCCATCAATTTTTCGATGGGATATTGTCTATCTTCTATAGAATTTGCTTCTTCTTGTATTAATCCTACTTCTTCAGGAGTTAATATCAGTCCTTCAAGTTTCTGCTCCGCGTTCTTGATTGTTTCAATTAAGTCTCGGTGTTTTTCTTCGGCCACACTTAAGTCGTCATTGGTAAAAAGATTATTATGAGCTACTTTGTTTCTGATTTTATACAGTTTCTCCCAATTAGATTGAAAATTTCTGTCTTTAAATGATTCCTTAAAAAACTTATCATAGTTGCTTTTAATTTCTTCTTTTAATTTACGAATTGCCTCGGGAGTTTCTTCAAGCATATCAATTTTTTTAATTAAATCCTCTTTGGTTATACAACCAGATGAAAGCTTGTATATAATCGAACCTAAATCATCAAAATCTATCAGATAGAGTTTATTGTCAATATAGCTTGCAAATTCTTTTTCATTATTTTTTCTGTGATCAACTTTCTTTCTAAAATCTTGGGTGGATCCCGTTGTCCACCAATTCACTCCTATCTTGGTTGTCATGAATTTCGTTATGTAGGCTCTTAAATCGCGTTCCACACGATTAATATAAGGATAAATTTGATCAGCAATCTGTTCAGAAATTTCGTCTTTTACTATATCCAGTTTTTCTAATTTTTGGTCTTTTAAAAATTTTAAAATTGGAATACGTTGAGGTTCTAAACAACCATATTCTCCCTTTACAACAATTGAAAAACCTGTAATACATTTATCTTTGCTGTCTTGATCAGATTTAATTGGATTTACTGTAATTTCTATAAAATTATCCTTGATTTGGCGACTGTTACAACCTATTTGTTGTGTTCCCTTCCAAAATGAATTATTCGAGGCGAGAAGATGGACTAAATTATCAGGAGTTTTGATATGAGATTGATTAGAAGTGTCAAATGCAAAAATTTCAAAGGTGAGAAAATTGTTTTGTGTGTCCATTGGAATGACAGGAGTTAGGTCTATAAACAACATCTAACCTCTATTTTAACTTGTCTATTGAAAAAAAGGGGGTTTATTCAGCCCCCCTTAACCTCTAACTTCCACCGATTCTCGACACATCGCGCGCGTTGGCTTCAAAAGCCGCATCGAGAGCAGAATCGCCGGTTAAACCGGAATCTAACGCCTCTTTAATACACTGCAACATCCGCTTATAATCCTTGGGCATTACTTTAACAAACTTGGGCAACATTTCTGACCAATTTGCTAAAACCAGGGCCGCTTTTTGACTTTGGGTGTAATCAGCATGGCGTTGAATTAACTCGCGTAAATCGTCGATTTCTTCCCCTTCTAGCGCCTCTAAAGCCACCATTTGGGTATTGCAACGAGTGGCGAAATCCCCCGACTCATCGAGGACGTAGGCGACACCACCACTCATTCCGGCGGCGAAATTGCGACCGGTGGGCCCTAAAACAACGACTTTACCCCCCGTCATGTACTCGCAAGCGTGGTCGCCAACGGACTCAACCACCGTAGTCACCCCAGAGTTACGCACCCCAAAACGTTCCCCGGCAACCCCAGAAATATACACCTCACCACTGGTCGCACCGTATAAAGCCACGTTACCGATGATAATATTCTCCTCGGCCGCAAAAGTGGAACCTTTGGGCGGATAAACGATGATTTTGCCACCGCTTAAACCCTTACCCACATAATCATTAGCATCCCCTTCTAACTCCAGTGTCACTCCTTTGGGAACAAAAGCACCGAAACTCTGCCCCGCGCTGCCCTGAAAATGGAGATGTACGGTATCTTCGGGTAAACCCTCCCAGTGACGTTTAGTGATTTCGTTGCCTAAAATCGTCCCCACCACGCGGTTAATATTTTTAATCGGTAGTGTCGCTTTGACTTTTTCGCCTTTTTCAATGGCATCTTTGCATAAATCCAGTAAAACGGTTATATCCAAGGACTTATCTAAACCGTGGTCCTGGGGAATCTGACAATAACGTCCTACCTCTGGCTCTACCTCCGGTTGATAGAGAATCGGAGTTAGGTCAATTCCTTTCGCTTTCCAATGTTCTACAGCCTGTTTCGGCTCTAATACATCAGTTCGCCCCACCATTTCATTTAAGGTGCGGAATCCCAATTCGGCCATAATTTCCCGCACTTCCTGGGCGATAAATTTCATGAAATTCACCGTATATTCGGGATCTCCGATGAAATTCTTCCGTAATAACGGATCCTGGGTCGCTACCCCCGCCGGACAGGTATTAAGATGACAAACCCGCATCATAATACAGCCTAACGTTACCAGTGGCGCGGTCGAAAAACCGAATTCTTCGGCCCCCAATAGGGTTGCTACCACCACATCGCGGCCGGTTTTCATCTGACCATCGGTTTCCACCGCAATGCGACTGCGAAGATTATTTAACACCAATGTTTGATGGGTTTCTGCTAGTCCCAACTCCCAGGGTAAACCCGCGTGTTTAATCGAGGTTTGGGGAGATGCACCGGTCCCACCATCGAAACCAGAGATTAAAACCACGTCTGCGTGAGCTTTAGCGACTCCGGCGGCGATTGTACCGACTCCCACCTCAGAAACCAGTTTTACGCTCACTCTCGCCGCACGATTGGCATTTTTTAGGTCATGAATCAACTCCGCTAGGTCTTCAATGGAGTAGATATCGTGGTGGGGTGGGGGAGAAATTAAACCGACTCCGGGGGTGGAGTGACGGACTTTGGCAATCCAAGGATAGACTTTTTTACCCGGTAATTGACCGCCTTCGCCCGGTTTTGCCCCCTGGGCCATTTTTATCTGCAATTCTCGCGCTTGGGAGAGGTAAAGACTGGTGACACCAAAACGGCCGGAAGCCACCTGTTTAATGGCACTATTTTTCGAGTCTCCCTGTTCATTTGTCCAAGTGTAGCGCTCGGAATCTTCGCCCCCTTCCCCGGTGTTCGACTTGCCACCGATACGATTCATGGCAATAGCGAGGGATTCGTGGGCCTCTTTGGAAATAGACCCGTAACTCATGGCCCCGGTTTTAAAGCGTTTCATAATCGCTTCAATCGGTTCCACTTCTTCGATGGGGATACTTTCCCGGTTTTTAAAAGTTAATAGTCCCCGCAGGGTGAAGAATTTTTGATTTTGTTGGTTGACCAGTTGGGAATACTGCTTAAAGAGGTCGTATTTGCCCAATTTTACCGCTTGTTGCAGGGTATGAATGGTTTCTGGGCTAAAGAGGTGCGCTTCCCCGTCCTTACGCCATTGATATTCACCGCCAATATCGAGGGTATGCACATTAACGTCCCGGTCGGGGAAAGCGTGGCCATGTCTGAGCAGGGATTCTTTGGCAATAATTGCTAAATCGGCCCCTTCAATGCGGGAAGCTGTCCAAGTAAAATAGCGATCGACTACCGATCGATTTAAGCCGATAGCCTCGAATATTTGCGCCCCACGGTAGCTTTGCAGGGTAGAAATGCCAATTTTAGAGGCCACTTTAATTACGCCCTTGGTGGCGGCTTTTATGTAGTTTTTACAGGCGGTCTGGTGGTCAACTCCTACCAATAAACCTTCCTCGATCATACTGCCGAGGGTGGCAAAGGCTAGATAGGGATTAATCGCACCGCAACCATAACCGAGGAGAAGGGCGTAGTGATGCACTTCCCGGGGTTCGCCCGATTCTAAGACAAGGCCGACGCGGGTGCGGGTTCCCTGCCGGATGAGATGATGGTGTAAACCGGCAACGGCCAGCAGTGAGGGAATCGGGGCGTGATTTTTATCGATACCTCGATCGCTTAAAATAATAATGCTCGCGCCTGCTAAAATTGCCTCGTCCACCTCTTGACAAATTGCCTCAATTGTGCTACGCATTCCCTCGACTCCCGAAGTGGGATCGAAGAGAATGGCAATAGTAACGGTTTTAAATTCGCTATTGCCCTGTAAACGAGCTAATTGGGCGTTAGTGAGGATGGGAGAGTTAAGTTTAATCAGGTGAGAGCTTTCTGGCTGCGGATCCAAGAGATTTCTTTCCGCACCGATAGTGGTGATGGGAGAGGTGATAATTTCTTCGCGAATCGAGTCAATCGGGGGGTTAGTGACTTGGGCGAATAACTGCTGAAAGTAATCATAAAGCAGTTTTGGCCGATCGGACAAGACGGCTAGGGGTGTATCGGAACCCATGGAACCCACTGCTTCCACTCCATCCCGGCCCATGGGGGCTAATAAAAGACGTAATTCCTCAAAAGTGTAACCGAAAGCGGTTTGCTGTTGAATTAGGGAAACAGGAGTTTCAGGTGAGGCAGTTTCCACAGCCGGTAAATCATCTAAATTGACTAAATTTTCGTTTAACCACTGGCGATAGGGATGAGCTTTGGCAATACCTTCTTTTATCTCCTCGTCGGCCACGATACGACCTTCTTTCATATCCACAAGGAACATCCGGCCGGGTTGCAGACGACCTTTAAAAGCGACGCGTTCCGGTTCAATGGGTAAAACTCCCGCTTCCGATGCCATAATTACTAGGTCATCCTTGGTGACGTAGTAACGGGAAGGACGTAAACCATTGCGGTCTAACACTGCTCCCATCATCGTACCATCGGTAAAAGCGATCGAGGCCGGACCATCCCAGGGTTCCATCAAACAGGAATGGTATTCATAAAAAGCTTTTTTCTCATCACTCATCGATTCGTGGGCTGCCCAGGGTTCAGGAATCATCATCATGACAGCGTGAGGAAGAGAACGCCCCGATAAAACCATTAATTCTAGGGCATTATCAAAAATTAAGGAGTCACTACCCTCGATATTAATGACTGGCTGGATTTTTTTGATGTCTTCCCCGAACAAGGGTGAGGCAAACATCGACTGACGGGCGTGCATCCAGTTAATATTACCTCGCAGGGTATTAATTTCGCCATTATGGGCAATATAACGGTAGGGGTGGGCGCGTTCCCAACTGGGGAAGGTATTGGTACTAAAACGAGAATGGACTAATCCTAAAGCGCTTTGAAAGTCGGGGTCGTGTAAATCGGGAAAATAGTCCCCCACCTGTACCGGCATTAATTGCCCTTTATAGACAATGGTACGACTAGAAATACTGCAAGGATACCAGTAACGATTAAAGGATTGACGACTGAGGTGGGAACGTTTGCGAATAACGTATAATTTGCGTTCAAAGGCCAGATCATCACTTAAATTGGCATTGCGTTCGATGAAAACCTGTTCGATAAAGGGTTCGGTAGATTTGGCCGAATTGCCCAAACTAGAGTTATCCGTGGGAACATCACGCCAACCGAGAACTTTTAACCCCTCTTCGGCGGCGATTTTCTCGAATTGCTGCCGACCTTTCTGGCGAATTTCGGCATCAGGGGCCGTGTAGAGCATTCCTACCCCGTATTGTCCCGCTGCCGGTAAGGTAAAGCCTAGATTACTGGTCACTTTCCGGAAAAATAGGTCGGGGATTTGGCACAAAATACCCGCTCCATCTCCGGTATTTTTTTCCGCACCGCACGCGCCACGGTGATCGAGGTTTAGTAAAATTGTTAAGGCTTGTTCAACAATATCGTGGGACTTTTTACCCGTTTTATGAACGATAAAACCGACACCACAAGCATCATGTTCGAATTGGGGATCGTATAGTCCTTGTTTCCGTGGAGTTTGATTGTTATTCATTTTGTCTAATAGCCTAGCAGTCTGGAAGGGAATGGCCTAGAGGGTGAGCCAGAGTAGCGATTCTAGGTATATCAATTCTGTATCCAGACTGGACCTTCGGTCTTATATCTTAAGGAAATGTTTCGATGTGACAAGGGTTCCTTTACACCGAATCCAACTTCCGACCATTCTAGAACCTAAAAATGGGTCACGGCGATTTTTCTTGGCGATTAAATATATCGAACTTGGTTTCGCATTTCGTCCGCAGTCACTCGATCAAGAATAACGAGTAAACGGTTCGCCATCTCTCGCGGAGGGCGACGGACGGCGAAAATCACCCCGTAATGGGTTCGATTGGCATCGAAGTAATCGCGAACCAGTTCTTCAAAATCGGTTCGGTTGTGAGTGACTAAGGTTCTTCCCTGACTCACCGCGTGAGCGAGTTGTGCTTTATCGAAAATTTGGGTTAAAACCCCGTCGTTTTACGACGGCTTTAAGCTACAATGGAAAAAGCGATAACCAAGCTAAAAACTGAACCTTGACCACAGATAGTAGGGGGTTTCGTTCAGAAAAGACTTCAAATTCGGCC
>NZ_JADBRW010000390.1:0-4936 GCF_020247025.1 Microcystis sp. M109S1 | reverse complement strand
CTGATAACTGATAACTGATAACTGATAACTGATAACTGATAACTGATAACTGATAACTGATAACTGATAACTGATAACTGATAACTGATAACTGATAACTGATAACTGATAACTGATTTACAGTCGGCGTTCAAGGTTTAACATTTGTCGATAGGTAAGCCAACCACCTGCTACCATAGCTAGAGCAAAAAGACAGAGAAAGCGAAAATGAGAGCTAATATCTTGTAGATTTTCGCCCTTTGCCCAAACAGCAATTAAAGCTTCATTCATGTGGTAGATAGGGTTATATTTAGCCAGAGATAGAATATTGTCGGGGAATAAAGCAGTTGGGAGAAAAACGCCGCCTAAAATTAATAAAGGAACCCCAAAAGTTCCCACCAAAGCATTAACATCTTCTGTTCTTTTCGCCAGTTGAGTACCGAGGATAAATCCTAAACCCACATAGGCGGTGATACTAAGAAAAATAATTAATAATTCTAGAGGAATTGAGCCTTTAAAAGTGGCTCCATACTGTTTAGCAATAGAATAAACTAAAACTGTCTGACAGGCGGCAATCGCACAATGGGCGAGAAAAATGCCGATAAAATAGGAAACACCGCTTAAAGGCGATAAAAATAACCGTTTAATCGTTTGTTGTTCCCTTTCTGCTACTACCGTCGCCACGGTTCCCCCCAAACAACTAAAGAAAAGTGCCGCCCCGACGAGGGTGGGAGGAGTAGCCAGAGCCATCGCCTCGGCAAGCTCAATTTTGCCTTTTTCTGCCATAATATAGCCATTTAAGAGCAGGACAAGGATCGGGAAAATGCCCCAGAGGATTAAGCTACGCCCGCGCCGGATTAATTCCACTAAAATTCGTTGAGCGATCGCTAAAATTTCCTGCCAATATTTCATAGAATGTTAGTGTAATTGTTTCTCCCTGTAGAGAAATAAGTTTTTCTACTTTCGACTTAGGCTTATTGTAAGTGTTCCAGAGCTTGATCGGCGCGCAGTCTTACCACTATTTCCGCTTCTGTCTCCCGAATCTGTCCTAAAAGTTCCCGAATCGCCCTGCGAAATGCCGCCGCCGCAGTTCCTAACCCCTCCAATCCAACGATCGCCGCATATCTAACCACCCACTCTGGATCCCCTTGCGAAAGTTTCTCCAGTGCTGTAAAAACCGCGTTCTGAGCCTCAGAGACCCGACTTTCCTCCAAATCAGACCAAATTATATTTCCTAAGCCCCTAGCCGCCCCTCGCCGCACGCTAAAGGAAAAATCACTCACCGCCGCATCAAGCAATAAGTCCAATCCTCGCACATCGCCAATTCCCGCTAGGGCGCGGGTTGCCCAAGCTCTCGCCCCATAATTATAACCGTCTAGGTTGGCCAGTAAATAGGGAACCGCCGCTTTGCCGATGGCGATTAAACCATCCACGGCTGCCACGGAGGCACCGGGGTTATTATATCTCAGGACATCGGTGAGGGTGGGTATTGCCGCCTCACTTTTGGCGGCGGCTAAGTTTTCCACGGCGGTTAGTAACTCATTGGCTGAGTCGGCTTTTTCGACGGCAATAATTAAAGTCTCAACGGTGGGAAGCATTGGTTATCAGTAGAAGGGATGAGGGGTGTAGGGGTTAGGGAGTGGGAATTATGAATTATGAATTATAAATTATGAATTATGAATTAGGAAGTGGTAAGAATAAATAAAAATAATCTCCTGACGACTGATTCTTATGTCCTCACCCCACCAACAAACTTTTAAAGATAATTTTATCGCCAAACTTTTTTCTGTAAAATCTGACTAATTTCTTGGGGAAAAGGACAATCATCGGGAAAGTTAAAGGATCGATAATCGGGGTTATCTCGCAAGCTTTTTAAAGCCGTGGCATAGCAATCTAAAAACACTTGATCCCGGGAGGGTTTTAAACTAGGAGAATCGCTCAAAAATTCTTCTAGTTCCCGTTGACTGCGCCTAATAGTTTCTTGCCAACCTCGATAATCTTCAACGTAATCAGCATAGCAGAGTTTGAGGCAGTGTGTTGACTTCTGCCCAAACTTTCTATCGTTCCAGATCAGCAGCAGCGAGTCACCTCCGTTATTGTACCAAAGACTCCATACCGTCCGCTACACTAGGGGTGTCAAGCTGTTTACTAAGGCCGTAGGGAACTTAAAATCCCATTTTGGGATTATCCTAAAATAGGTTTATCTTGGAATTGCTAACTCCTGTGCTCATTAAAGCACGATGAAATCTATTTTTAGCCCAGAGTACCATGTCTTTCGTCGATGCCTGATCGCCGCTCGTAAGGATGCGAATTTAACTCAAGCAGCCCTCGCTAAAGCCATCAAAAAGCCGCAATCTTTCGTTGCCAAATACGAAAATGGTGAAAGAAGATTAGATGTCGTTGAGTTCCTTCTGGTTAGTCGTGTAATCGGTGTAGATCCTTGCGAAATTTTAAGGCAAGTTGAGCAAGCTTGTCAGTCCACATCTTGTGGGGAAGGGTTATGAATACAGAAGATGTTATTAGCCTTGCATCGCAAGATATAGATGATTTGTCTGGACATAGATTTGACCTATTAGACATTGCTAGACCAATATCGGTTGCTGCAGCAGTTAATTTAGCCAAAGTAATTTCAAAGCTATCACCACTATTGGGAAATCTGATTGAATTTAACACTGTTGAGTTTTTGAATAAGCAGGAAATATTTGCGCCGTTTGGTGAATGGAAAAGGCAAGATCCAGGATTTCCTGATACTGTCTTCATGGGTAGCATCCAGCCTACCCCAGGATTAGAAATAAAAGCATGGTTCCCATTAGCTACTGAAATAACAGCCCGTTTCAAAGATAGTCAAAATCATTTTCAGTTTGATCAAACCTACGTTTCCCTAATAGCTTGGCTGCCCGAAGCGGTAATTTACGGCAAACCCAAGATTCTAGATGTATGCGTTGTCTCTGGCTTTTCAGTGGCTAAAGCGAGAGATGATCATTATCATAATCCTCCTGATTACCTTGTTCTAGAGTAAGGATTCAGGTACAGGAAGAAGGAATCAGAGAAGGAGCAGCATCCAATCCCAAAGTCGCCTTCAACGCCTGACCAACAGCAATTCTCATTTTAAGGTTTGATGACATTAAAACCCTTGCACCTAGAGGGGTTAAAATTCTTTAACGAATCTCTAGATCGCTGAAGCAACGCAAAATCGTTTCAAAATGAGAATTGCTGTCCAGTTATAGATAGACCGAGCGCCGGTTTCTCGATATTGCCTATGTTGCCTAAAGGCTTCCGTGATTAAATCCAAAAAGACTTGGGCTAACTCCTTTTGCTGGGGAGTTTTCAGTTTTTCTACCTGCTTAAAATGCCGCAGTAAATGGGCTAGACATTTCTGCTGGGCGGCCGCCCCATAGCCAGCAATTCTCATTTTGAAATAAATAGAGCATTAACCCCGATTTTGGCATGGGCAATATAGTACAAAATAACTATTTTTCAGGAGAGGCGATCGCTATACTTTAGACGTTCATAATCTGAGATTTATTAAACTTCTGAAATCGTAGAGTGAGCAAGGAATCCAGTTCTTTTTTATGTTTCAGATGGGCATCATTCAGACATTCATAAATAGCTGAAGAAAAGTCAGAAAAGTTTTCATAATATTTACCATATAAACATTTCTTTTTGACCAATTTCCACAGCCTTTCAATTAAATTTAGATTAGGCGAATAAGACGGCAGATAGAGTAGCTCTATTGACAAAGAAAGAGCCAATTCTTCAACAATTTTACATTTCTGATAGCGGGCATTATCTAAGACTAGAGTGATGGGAATCATTAGTCCTAAAGCAGCTATTTTTTCAATAAGTTCACAGACTTGAGTTGCTGTAATATAAGTGTCATATGTTACCATAATAACTTCATGAGTTATTGCATTTAATGCTCCTAAAACATTGAAGCGTTTACGCCCGCTCGGTGACTTAACGAAAAGTCTCTCAAAACACCAATACCGAGAAAAGCTCCCATGACAAAGTGAGCGGCATCAACAAAAAAAACAGCCCTTTTTCCTTCTTTAGCCTCATTTAGTCTGGGTTCTAGCTTTTTTTCTTTGTAGTCTTCTTGTTCATCCCGGTCAGCTTTAGAAGGAAGAGAACCTACTTTTAAACATTTCATTCCCATGGATTTTAAAAATTTTCTCACTTGGGTGGGACTTCGTTTTATTCCCGTCAATTCTTCTATCCTATATACAGCTTCATTTATTGTGGCTGGTGGATTTTTCTCGAAGTATTTTTTGAGCGTTTCTCTTTGAGATTCTAATTCACTTTTAGGGCGATAGAAGTTGATTTCTTTTAATTTTTCTATTCCGCCTTCTTGATAATCTCGAAGATAAGTTAATAAGGTATTTGGCGAGATTCCTGCTAACTGACAAATTTTTTGGTGCGGTATCTTTTGGCTCTTTAACCAGAGAACTTCCATCTTCAGTTGAACCCGGGGATGGGGATGATGAAATCTTTCATAATACAGTGAGTTCTTTTCTTCTTCCGTGAATTCTAGGTTAATCATGTTTTTAATGAGTGCTTTGCTTCTAATTATGACTCTTAAACTATATTATTGTCCTTGGGAAAATATTTTATCTTTAGGAGAACAACAACGTCTAGCCTTTGCGCGACTGTTCGTTAATCAGCCAGATTTTGTGATTTTAGATGAAGCCACCAGTGCTTTAGATTTAAAAAATGAAGATCATTTATAGCGTTTCCTGTTCGCAAGAGGTACATTGTCGATGGTGAAAAGCTTCATCAGCAAAGGTTTGAGTGTGCCACACAGGTGTGAGAAACGCTATATATAAACAGTTACAACAAACTGGAAAGACCTTTATTAGTGTCGGACATCGAGAAAGTTTGTTTAACTACCATCAAAAGGTTTTGGAACTTTCCGAGGATTCTACTTGGCGATTAATGAGAATGGAAGACTATCATCCAT
>NZ_JADBRW010000039.1:0-8135 GCF_020247025.1 Microcystis sp. M109S1 | reverse complement strand
GATAGTTTGTGCCGCTTAAATAAAGAGGTTTTGATAACCAAATTAAAGCAGCTCTAAAGAGTTTTGAGTTAAAAGTTAAACTTCAAGTTTTCATTCAGGACGAATGTACTGATTAACTAATTTTTTGGGGAAAATTAGTTAGCCCATCATTATAACATATAATTAATTTGCAAGAGTTCTATTATATCCTATTATTGTGATTTAATTAAATTATGGAGATGTCTATTCTGTCGTTAGGGATCGATGCCTGAAAGCCTCATTCTCTCGTTCCCTCTGACCCTTTTCAAACATCCTCTCAAAAAAAGGGTAACTACCGAGGCTGAAGGGGTGACAAAGTGAGACAAGTGACGAAACCCCATCTGGTTTATAGCGTTTCCTGTTCGCAAGAGGTACATTATCGATGTTGAAAAGCTTAATCAGCAAAGGTTTAACTGTGCCACACAGGTGTGAGAAATGCTATATCAAAAATTCGAGCTAAAAAATCCTCTCCTGGTCGGCAAAAAAGCAGAAAGTGAATATATTTTACTGTTCAGGGATAAAGAACAGCAAATAGAAGTTAAAATTAATCTCAGTCCTGAAAATTATCGGCAATTTCTAGAAACCATGACTGAGGATCAATAAATAATGTGGCAGGGAAACCTAGAACTAATTTACACGCAAAAAAATCTCGCAACCCAGATTAATCACGTCTATGCTACCGCCCCTTTAAAAGTACAAAGACCTTTTTATCCCGAAGGAAAAACCCTTTGTCATACGGTGATTTTACACACGGCTGGGGGAATAGTTGGGGGTGATGTTCTTCAACAAAAAATTCATCTTCAAGCCGCTACTAATGCCCTGATTACCACTGCTTCTGCTGGAAAAGTTTACCAGAGTAATGGTCAGATGTCCCAGCAATTAATCGAGATTAAAATCGATGACAATGCCAGTTTAGAATGGCTACCTCAAGAAACGATTATCTTTAATGGTGCAGCATTTCGCCAACATTTACGAGTGGATTTAGGGGAAAATAGCAGTTGGTTGGGATGGGAAATTACCCGTTTTGGTCGCAGTGCGCGAGGCGAGAAATTTTTAGCGGGAGAATGGCATTCTAATTGGGAAATTTGGCGATCTGGACAACCTTTATGGCTCGATCGCTCCTGCCTGTTAGGTGGTAAAATGATCGAGGGATTTTCCGGTTTAAATGATAGTGCCATGATCGGTACTTTAGTTTATATCGGTCAACCAGTGGGAAGAAATTTAATTGAGAAAGTTAGAGGTTTTTCCCTAGAAGGGGAGAGGGGAGTTACTAGCACTTTAGGAGATGGTCTTTTGTGTCGTTATCGGGGTAATTCTAGCGGTGAAGTGCGACAATGGTTTCAGCAGGTTTGGCAAATTTTAAGGCGAGAAATGAGCGATCGAGAGGCAATTATTCCGCGAGTTTGGTTATCTTGGTAAAGGCGGTCAATTTCACTTTTCTCAAGTCCCTTGAATGCCTGTATCGGTGATTGGGGCTATCCAAAATTGTAGATCGGGAGCGACGAGAATTTCCCGGGCCTTTTTAACGATGGTTTCCGCCACTTCCTGAGATGAACAGAGAGTAAAAACCGTCGGACCAGAGCCTGACATCATCGTTCCCAAGCCGCCTAAATCGTCTAGAACCTGTCTTAACTCGGCTACGAGGGGAAATTCGGGTAAAACCACCTTTTCGAGGTCATTATGGATAAATTTGCCGATATCGGCCGGTTTTTTCTGGGCGATCGCTTGTACCAAAGCCCCGGAACTCACCTGCTGACGACGGTGATGAAATTCCTCTGGAGAAGACAGATAGGTATCCTGAAATTTTTGCCGATAGCTTTGGTAGGCCCAGGGTGTAGAAACGGATAAATGGTCGTATTTGGCTAAAATCACCCATAATCCAGTCAGAGGAGCGATAGGATCGAGAATTTCTCCCCTTCCCGTACAGATAACCGTTCCTCCTGTCACACAAAAGGAAGTATCGGAGCCCAATCTTGCCGCTAAAGTTTCTAATTCCGGACGGGTTAAGCCTAATTCCCAGATTAAATCGATACCGACTAACACCGCCGCCGCGTTGGTGGACCCCCCCGCTAAACCGGCAGCCACGGGAATATATTTGTCGATGCTGATATCAATGCCGCCGTAATTGGCAAAGAGCCGGGGGAATTCCCTCGCCATCAAAGTGGCGGCGCGATGGGCGAGATTACTGCTATCTTGGGGGACGAGGGGATGATGGCAAAAGAGACGGAATTCCTGCAATCCGTTGGGCCGGAGAGTGATGCGATCGCATAATGCCACCGTCTGCATCACCATCACTAACTCGTGGAAACCATCGGGGCGATCGCCAACTATTTCTAGATATAAATTAATTTTAGCGGGGGCTAGAAGGGTATAACTGTGCATTTGTCAAGGAAAAAAATCTAAAATTTTGGCAATTGACCTAATTTTTCCGCCAAGTCAATCCATTGCGATAAACTGAGATCTTCGGCGCGAGCCTGGGGATTAATTTCTAATTGTGTCAGGATTTGGCTTAATCGATCGCTATCCAGACAATTTTTTAGATTATTGCGTAACATTTTGCGCCGGTTGGCAAAACCCCTGCTAATTAAAGTGGACAAAAAGGCAGCATTACTGACATTATTCGGCAAAACACGGGGTAAAAGCCTAATTACCGCCGAATCCACCTGGGGAGGTGGGGAAAAGGCCCGCCGGGGTACATCACAAATCCATTGACAATCGGCAAGGTATTGAATGCGGACGCTCAAAGCGCTGTAAGCTTTGGTGGAGGGGACAGCGACTAATCTTTCGGCGACTTCTTTCTGGACTAAGAGGGTAATACTCTGGTAAGGGGGGGTGAAAGGATGGGCGATCGAACCGAGGAGCTTTTCGAGGATCGGACCGGTGATATTATAGGGGATATTAGCCACTACCTTATTAACTGGCGGCAGTTGCTCGGGTTTAAGGGTAAGAAAGTCGCCTGGTATGAGATGAAAGTTATCTTGTTGGCCAAATTTTTTATTTAAAATTGTCCATAGATCTCGATCGATTTCTACAGCGACCACTAATTGAGCGCCATCGAGAAGACGACGGGTTAAAATGCCTGTACCCGGTCCGATTTCTAATACCCGATCTTCTGATTGTAAATTAGCAGCGCCGATGATGCGATCGAGTATCGATTCATCTTTTAACCAATGTTGTCCAAAACGTTTACGCGGTTGAATTTTCATCCCTTTATTTTAAAGTCAGAGGGGGGTCCGGGCCCAAAACATCCCTGCAAAAATTGGCGATGCGATCGATAACCGCATCAATTATGATAGAGCCTAGGCAAAGATAGCAAAAAAATTAGAGACAATGTCAGATTTGAACGATGTTTTCGCAATTGTAGCAGGAGCGGTTCCGGGGGCGTTATCTCGTTATCATATTACCGAATGGACAAAAGCAAAATTCGGCTTGCGCTTTCCCTATGGAACCTTTATTATTAATTTAACTGGCTGTCTAGCTATCGGCTTTTTTTGGGCTATTTTACCCAGTTTTACCTTTTATTCCCACCAACTAGATTTAATGGTTAGAACGGGATTTTTAGGAGCTTATACCACCTTTTCTACCTATAGTTTAGATATCTTGATTCTCTGGCGCAATCAACAAAATTTTCTCAGTCTTTTTTTTGCCGTTGCTAGTATAATTTTCGGATTGATTGCCGTGAGAATCGGGGCAGCTATTGCCCAAGTTTTTCCAGTTGAATTCTCCAATTTATTGACTATTTAACGGCAGGACAGACAGCATGGATTTTTTCAGGGGACGTTATGGTTTATTCGTGGCGATTGGGGCTATTTTGGGGGCTTTGAGTCGTTTTTATATCGCCGAATTAATTCAATATCTCTTCAGTCAAGAATGGGTATTTTTAGCTACATTTTTTGTCAATGTTTCTGGCTGTTTAGTTATTGCCTATATCTTTACTATGGTTAAGGAAAATATTCGCATAATTGCCCCAGAATTAGGATTGATGATTGCCACGGGTTTTTGTGGTTCCTATACAACTTTTTCCACCTATAGTTTGGAGGTCAACAAGTTTTTAGAGCAGGGAAACGTGACTTTCGGTTTAATTTACTGGTTGGGCAGTGTTCTTGGGGGGATGATGGCGCTTAAAATTGGAGTTATTTTAGCAAGAACAGGTTTTCCTAGATGAATTATTAAGGGCGCAAAAATAGATAAATATCTAAGCACAATTGAGAGCATCTTTTTCCTTTCCTACTCAGTCTTAATAGGTAATGTCTCCATTGGTTTGAAACCAATCGATGGCATCGGCTAAAGCTTGTCTAATCGGCGATTGGGGTAAGCCTAGTTCTTGCACTG
Organism: Microcystis sp. M109S1; assembly: GCF_020247025.1. Classification (NCBI taxonomy): domain Bacteria; kingdom Bacillati; phylum Cyanobacteriota; class Cyanophyceae; order Chroococcales; family Microcystaceae; genus Microcystis; species Microcystis sp. M109S1. Next base: position 3,785 of record NZ_JADBRW010000039.1, on the reverse strand, counting down.
CCTTCGAGGAATCGTAGTACATGGACTGTTTTGACATTTTCACGCCATCAAGGGGTATAGAGGGCGATTTTCCGAGGACAGGAAGAACTTTTTCATCTAACCAAGCTATTAGTAAAGGAATCCAAAAAGGTAAAACAATTTTCGGGGCATTTATGCTGGTAATTTCAGCTAATTCTGTCAACAAAGTTTTTAAAGAAGTGTTTTGATGACCTAAAATATATCTTTCGCCAGTTCTGCCCTTTTCTAAAGCTAATAAATGTCCCCAGGCCACATCGCGCACATCAATTAGATTTAATCCCGTATTCACATAAGCGGGCATTTTTCGCCGCAAAAAACGGAGAATAATGTCGCTGGTGGGTGTAGGCTTGATATCAAATGCTCCTATGGGCGTACTAGGATTAACTATAACGATATCCTGTCCTCTTTGTACTGCTTTGAATGCTTCCTGTTCTGCCCAATACTTCGATTTTTTATAATAACCCACTAATTGATGGGCGGGACTTTGATAAGTTTCATCGACACTTTCACCCTTTTTACCCACTCCAATGGCGGCCACGGAACTGGTATAAACTATTCTGGCAATTCCCGCTAAATGCGCCGATTCTAGAACATTTCTTGTGCCTAAAACATTGTTTTGGTAGAGTTGATGTCTATCCTTTTGCCAGAGAGAATAGTGCGCCGCTACATGAAAGAGAACTTCGCATCCGACCATTAATTTAAATAAGTTCTCATCATTTAAATTACCCCGGACAATTTCCACATCTAAACCCCACAAATTTCTGAGATTACTGTGGGGACGGACGAGGACGCGGACTTGGTAGCCTTCAACTAAAAGCAATCGCACTAAATTCGCCCCGATAAAACCCGTTCCACCCGTCACAAAAGCACGCATTGCTCAAACTTTCTCCTATTTTCGCTTCCTATCGTTAACTGAAATTTAATCACCTTAACTTTATTATTACTATACCTTAATCTTAGTCAAGATTTAAGCTTTTCTTGATAAAATTTGAGGACAGATTATTTTAGACTAAGAGCAGTCAATCTTCAGTAAAAATACCCCCATGAATCCATCTCCAGAGTCAACTTTTGTTTGTCCGATTATCATCGAAGACGACAGAACAGGATTAGACACAGAAACTATCCGACGGGCTTTAAGGGATAATTTACTCTATATTCAAGGTAAATTGCCAGAATTAGCCAGCAAAAACGATCTTTACCTGGCCCTAGCCTATACAATCCGCGATCGTTTATTACAGCGTTGGTTAACCACCCAACAAACCTATCTAAAAAAAGATGTCAGAACCGTTTGTTATCTCTCGGCCGAATTTTTAGTCGGTCCCCATTTGGCTAATAATTTAATTAATCTCGGTATCTACGAACAGGTGGAGAAAGCTGTCAGCGAATCGGGATTAAAACTAGAAGAATTAATTGCCCAAGAAGAAGAACCGGGGTTAGGAAATGGTGGTTTAGGTCGTTTAGCGGCCTGTTATTTAGATTCCCTTTCTACCCTAGAAATTCCCGCTATTGGTTACGGTATTCGCTACGAATTTGGTATCTTTGATCAAAGAATTCACGACGGTTGGCAGGTGGAAATAACCGATAAGTGGTTACAGTATGGAAATCCCTGGGAAATTGCCCGACCGGAAGCGGGAGTAGAGGTAAAATTTGGCGGTTATACCGAATCCTATACCGACGAAAATGGTAATTATCGCAGTCGTTGGATTCCCGATTATGTAGTCAAAGGAATTCCCTACGATACCCCAATTCTCGGCTATCGAGTTAACACCGCTAATACCATGCGTCTCTGGAAATCAGAAGCTTGTGAATCTTTTGATTTTGGTCGCTTTAATCGCGGCGATTATTATGGTGCGGTGGATAATAAAGTTCACTCGGAAAATATCAGTAAAGTTCTCTATCCTAACGATGAACCAATTCAAGGCAAAGAACTGCGTTTAGAACAGCAATATTTCTTTGTTTCCTGTTCCCTACAGGATATGATTCGTATTCACTTATATGAGAACCCCAGTCTCGATAATTTTCATCAAAAATGGTCGGTACAATTGAATGATACTCACCCTTCCGTCGGTGTGGCCGAGTTAATGCGCTTGTTAATTGATGTGCATCATTTCGATTGGGATAAAGCTTGGTTTATTACTCAAAATACCTTCGCCTATACCAATCATACTCTTTTGCCAGAAGCTTTAGAAAAATGGCCTTTGAGTATTTTTGGTCGTCTTTTACCCCGATTAATGGAAATTATCTACGAAATTAACTATCGTTTCTTGGATAAAATTCGCATTATTTATCCCCATGATGACGGCAAAATGTCCCGTTTATCTATAATCGATGAAAGCGGCGAAAAATATGTCCGTATGGCTCACCTTGCCTGTGTAGGTTCCCAAGCAATTAATGGGGTGGCAGCCCTCCATACAGAATTACTGAAAAAAGATGTTCTGCGCGATTTCTATGAACTCTTTCCCGAAAAGTTTAGCAACAAAACCAATGGAGTTACTCCCCGGCGCTGGATAGTTTCTAGTAATCCCCGCTTGACTTTTGCGATTACAGAAAAAATCGGCGAAAGTTGGATTAAGCATCTGGAGGATTTACGCGGTTTAGAAAACTATGTCGATGATGGGGTATTTCGGGACTATTGGCGACGAATTAAATACGATATTAAGGCAGATTTAGCCAACTATATCGATAAAAAAGTCGGCATTAAAGTTGATCCTAGTACCCTCTTTGATGTGCAGGTAAAACGCATTCACGAATATAAACGGCAACATCTCAACGTTTTACATATCGTCACTCTCTATCATCGCCTCAAAAATAATCCCAATCTAGATATTACACCCCGTACTTTTATTTTTGGTGGTAAGGCAGCCCCGGGTTATTTTATGGCGAAATTAATCATTAAATTGATTAATTCTGTGGCAGAAGTGATCGACAATGATCCGACGATTGGAGGACGTTTAAAAGTGGTTTTTCTGCCCGATTATAATGTCACCTTCGGTCAACGGGTTTATCCGGCTGCCGACTTGTCTGAACAAATTTCCACGGCCGGGAAAGAAGCTTCGGGAACTGGTAATATGAAATTCTCCATGAATGGGGCCTTAACTATCGGCACTCTCGATGGGGCAAATATCGAAATTCGTGAAGAGGTGGGGGCAGAAAATTTCTTTCTTTTTGGCTTGACAACCGAGGAGGTTTATGCTAAGAAAGCCCAGGGTTATAATCCCCAAGAATACTATTACCATAACGAAGAATTGCGGGCAGTCTTAGACCTCATTGGTTCGGGATTTTTTAGCCGGGGTGATAGTAGTTTATTCCGTCCGCTTGTGGATAATCTTATCTACGATGATCCCTATATGTTACTGGCCGATTATCAGTCCTATATCGACTGTCAGGAGGGTGTCGGTCGCGCCTATCAAGATCAAGAACATTGGAGTCGTTTAGCGATTCTTAATGTGGCCCGCATGGGGAAATTCTCTAGCGATCGATCGATTCGGGAATACTGCGAGGAAATCTGGCGGGTACAACCGGTAAAGATTGAATTACCCGATTATATTCAAGCTAATGCCGGTTTATCAGTAAATTAGAACAAATCTAGGCAGTAGGATCGTGTTTATTCATCCTACTGCCCACAGGTTGACATCCTCGCCGCCGTAAAACGGACGGCGATTCCTCACCACGCCACTTTTTTAGGGTGGTCGCTGAACGGGGTTGACGCTTCACCGAAAAACGCTTAATTGCTTAAGTCTGACACTTTCTCCACGCCCATTTTGAGT
>NZ_JADBRW010000389.1:0-3547 GCF_020247025.1 Microcystis sp. M109S1 | reverse complement strand
CTCAAAATGGACGTGGAGGAAAGCGTAAGACTTCTGTTAAAGAAGCAGCATCCCGTGAAGCGTCAACCCCGTTCAGCGACCACCCTAAAAAAGTGGCGTGGTGAGGAATCGCCGTCCGTTTTACGGCGGCGAGGATGTCAAGCTACTTTTCCCTATTTATGCTAAAAATCCCCCTAGGTTGCCTGATGAGGACAAGAGCGGGGGAGAGATATTACCGATAATTATTTTTTCAACTACTGGGCTGCAGCTGCGTTTAAGGGTTTAATGCTGACGATGCGAGCGCCTAAACGGGTAATCCGACGCATTTCTTGATTCATGCGGCCATAGGGAACGGTTAAAAAGACACTGCCACTCTTACGGATAGAATAATCTAGGTTATCAGTCTTGTCATTTTGACTCAAACCGACGACTTCATAGACAAAAAGGCGATTTTCTTTGGCACTAGAGAGACTTTGCATCTAAAGGGCTCCTACTTGATGTTATAGTTCTCTAGTTTAGCCTAGCAGGGAGACTAGCAATCTAGTTAATGGCCGATTGACGGTTGTTTATTTTACCATGACGCTCGATCGCAATTGTCCACAGGCCGCATCGGCCGCTAAACCTCTTTTTCCCGTTCTAAAATAGTTTTAAAAGCCTTAATTCTCTTTTGATCTGGCCGTTGATAATCCACCTCTTGAATGGGATTAAGTGATCGCTGTTAATTGTTTGAAGATAAGCCTGCTGATAAGTCGCAACGCTACCACCTTGATCTAGTGTAGTCGATTGATGTTGTCCTACTTATCATCCTTGATGATTTCTCGCAGGTCTGGATCAAAGTGAATGTGGGTAATATACACTCCTTTAGGGGTCTGTAAGGTGACAAATTCTACAAACAAAGAATCTTGTTCGTGCTGAAGTTTCAGGAAAAAACGTCTTAAAAACTTATTCTGGGGATAGATAAGTTCTTGCAGGAAAATAGATTGTTTACAAGGTCCACTAGCTTGATTGTGTTGTTTGAGAATTTTTTTCAGTTTCAAACGGAATTCCTCCCAGCCTTGTACTTCACTTCTAGCTTGTTCAGCTGATTCAAAAAAATCCTCATGATCCTTGGCGAATTTAATCTCTTCGGGTCTAATTCCCCGCCGCTCGCGGCGTATAATAGAAAAATGAGTGAATACATCCATAAGAGCCATAATGTAAGTGTTTTGCTATATCATTTAGTGTTCCCAGCCAAATATCGTAAAGCCGTTTTCGACGAACAGGTAGATAGCTTGTTGAAAGAAGTCTGTCTAGAGATGGAAAAACGATACGAGATAAAGTTTGTAGAAATTGGAGTGGATAAAGATCATGTGCATTTTCTGGTGCAATCAGTACCGACCTATAGTGTGACAAGGATAGTGACAATGATTAAAAGTATAACGGCGAGAGAAATTTTCAAAAAGTGTCCTCAAGTGAAAAAGCAGTTGTGGGGAGGAGAGTTTTGGAGTGATGGATATTACGCAAGTACGGTAGGAAAGCATGGGGATGAAGGTATGATAGCGAGATATGTAAAAGAACAAGATAAAGAATACCTGCAGCTACACCAAAATCTACAATTGAGTATATTTTGATTCTGATACCCCGTCCGCTTGCGGCGGGGTAGTTCATTTGCGTTATCTAACCACACATCAACTGCACCACCAGTATTGCCCGCTAGATAAAGTTCCAATCCTTGACGAACAGGCATGGGAAGTTGTGCCATCTCCTCATCATCAATTATGATCGAGGTGGGTGTGGTTGATTCTTTGCTAACGAGTAGCGGTTGACTATAACATACCCGAGGAAAACAATTAAAAACCGCTAAAGTTCCTAAAGCTGCAATTGCTAATATTTTACTTTTCATGATCCTTACCCCCGAATTCGAAGAAATTACCAATAGTCGAGTTGCTGTGGCTGACAAATACTAAAATTTACCTCTCTGAAAAAATTCCGCAACAGGATAACCAAAACCGCTAGTTAAAGAAGCATACTTAACAGTTATCTGCCCTACTGTTGAGGTGTTACCCGATAACCACCCCGATCTTGATTAAATTTTACAATTATTAACAAACCCCACAGCCAACACTCCTCTGTTACTCTAATTATAACAGAGAAAACTGATGGTAGAGTAGTGAACAAATTAAGTTTATTTGACCATGACGCTCGCTCGCAATTGTCCACAGGCCGCATCGGCCGCTAAACCTCTGGAATAACGGACAGTAACGGCGACTTTTTCCTGTTCTAAAATAGTTTTAAAAGCCCTGATTCTTTTTTCATCAGGCCGTTGATAATCCACCTCTTGAATGGGATTATAAGGAATAAGATTGACGTGGGATTGAAACCCTTTCACCAGTTTGACTAATTCCCTTGCGTGTTCGGGTAAATCATTAACTCCCGCTAAAAGAATGTATTCAAATGTCACCCTTCGTCCCGTGATTTGAACGTATTCCTGACAGTCTTGGATCAGATTACTTAGGGTATAATGATCGGCACTGGGGATTAATTTGGAGCGAACTTGTTGATTAGAAGCATGGAGACTAACAGCAAAAGTTACTTGTAAATTATGGGCTGCTAGTTGCTTGATTTTATGGGGTAATCCCACGGTAGAAATCGTTAAACAACGCTGACCGATACCCACATCTTTATTAAGGGAATGAATCGCTGTCACCACTTCGGGGATATTTAATAAAGGTTCCCCCATCCCCATAAACACCACATGACTAACTCGTTGCTGAAAATCCTCCTGTACTGTTAACACTTGGTCAACGATTTCATGAGCTTGTAAATTACGAGTAAAACCCCCTTTTCCCGTGGCACAAAAATCACAGGCCATCGGGCAACCCACTTGCGAAGAAACACAGACTGTCAATCTTTTTTCACTGGGAATTCCCACCGCTTCGATAATTAAACCATCCGCCAGTTTTAGCAGATATTTACGAGTGCGATCGGGTGCTACACTGCGATAATGTATAAGGGAACGACCAATAGGATAGTCTGCCATCTTGCTGCGCCATTCTTGGGGGAATACGGAAATATCCGCCAAAGAATGCACCCCTTTTTCATATAGCCATTGGTGTAATTGTTTACCCCGATAAGCGGGTTGTCCCTGGTCTTTTACCCAGTCGGTCAGTTCCTCTAAAGATTTCGCTAGTAAAGTCATAATTGTTGTCATTGATCGTCTTACCATTCTAACCGATCGATCATCCCTAGAAGCAAAAACGTAACAAAATTGTATTCATTAATTGACATTTTTTTCCTTTGATCCTTCTCTAGTCTTTGTTAGTCAATTAAATACTTAAAACTATAACTTAAACTTAGCCTAAGGATTTCTACTGTTGGGTATTCCTTTTTATACTAAATCTGGTTATTAAAAACTGATTATTTATTCCCCCTTTTGCCTCTTGCCTATGGGAGCATCTCACTTATGCAATGAGTATTAATGCTTATGTCCGTCAAAAACTAGAACATCTTCAACTTGATCACAAAGAGAAATGAGATTATAATAGTTATAACTGGCAATTCAGAATATAGCTCGATGGGAGGAATAATG
>NZ_JADBRW010000388.1:0-17375 GCF_020247025.1 Microcystis sp. M109S1 | reverse complement strand
TCAGATTGGTAATCCCTTACCCAATATAGCTAGTAGTCTAGCGGTTTCTGCTAACGTCCCAGAACCCATTATCGGGTCATCAAACGATGATATTATCACCGGTACTGCGGACAATAATATTCTAATTGGTGGCTTAGGTAATGATACCCTAACAGGGGGTGCAGGTGGCGATCAATTCACCTTCAACAACCGCAATGAAGGGATTGACACAATTACTGATTTCCTCTCCAGTCAGGGGGATAAAATTACTGTCTCTGCTGCGGGTTTTGGCGGTGGTTTAGCCGCAGGAGTTGCGATTACAACCGCTCAATTCGTGTTAGGAACAACTGCATTAAATGCCAGCAATCGCTTTATTTATAACATAATTAATGGGGTTCTTTCCTTCGATGCTGATGGGACAAACATATTAGTACCCGTTCAGATTGCCACTCTCAGTTCTAAACCGACTCTTACCGCCTCTGATATACTTGTATTAGTTTAATCTTAATACAGCTTGTAGGGTGCGTTAGACGGCCAAAATTGCTGCTTTGACTGGAAGGTGACAATCCGTCGTAACGCACCACCTATCATCGACTGTGATTGTGTGATGGACTATGATTGACGTAACGCACTACCTATCATCAACTAAGTAGCCAGTTACAATTAAAGATAAAATACAAAGAATCAGAAGCCTGTCCCACTATCTAACAATTAATTGAGATTACTTACTTACAAGCCCAAAATATGATATAGATATTTATATAAAATTGAGCTGCAGCCTTTGACTGATTACTGTTTACTGATCACTGAAAGGTCTCCTATCTCAACTAGAAAATTAATTTTTCACGACTACTTATAGTTAATCATGTATTTCTGGCAATTTCGTGTTTATCAGCGTCCTTTGCTGCGTCCCCTACAAACCCATCACAGACTATGGCAAATTAGGGAAGGAATTATTATTCGCTTAGAAGCTGAAGATGGACGTATTGGATGGGGAGAAATTGCTCCTTTACCTGAATTTGGTTCAGAAACATTATCGGCAGCAATATTATTCTGTCAAAGTCTCGAAAATCCCCTATCAATAAATTCAATTTTTTCTATTCCTGAACAATTTCCCGCGTGTCAATTTGCCTTTGAATCAGCTTTAGAAGATTTAAGTATAGAAAATCAATCAAAAGAATTAGAAACGAAAAATTATAGTTATTTATTGCCCACTGGTGCGGCAGTATTTCCCTGTCTGGATGATATTTTAGCTTCTAATCAAACTAATACTTATAAATGGAAAATTGCAGTTAATTCTCTCAAGCAAGAGTTAAACTTATTTGAAAAATTAATTACCCGATTACCCAGGGAAATTAAATTGCGTTTAGATGCCAATGGGGGATTAAGTATTGCTGAGGGTAAAATCTGGTTAAAAATTGCCGATGAATCTAAAATAATTGAATTTATCGAACAACCTTTACCCCCGTCTAAATTGGCAGAAATGTTGCAATTAAGTCAAGATTTTACCACAGGGATTGCTTTAGATGAATCCGTAGCCAATCTTCGACAAATAGAGGAATGTTATCAACGGGGATGGCGAGGAATTTTTGTGATTAAACCTGCTATTACCGGTTCAATACAAGGGTTAAGAAATCTCTGGGAAAAATATCCCTTAGATTTAGTATTTTCCTCCGTTTTAGAAACTAATATCGGCAGAAAATCCGCTTTACGTCTAGCACAAGAATACCCCCGAAAGGAGCGAGCTTTAGGCTTTGGTGTGCAACAATGGTTTAATAATAGTGAACCCGATTGGTTAGAAAAACTGTGGACGACATCAGCAAACAATTAGCATATCTCAGTCAAAAAGATTGGTTATATGGATACAATAGCCAAAAATTTTATCAATTATATCAGTCCTATTCCCAGCAATTTATCGCCGCAGATAATCCTCGATTAACTATGCTTCTTTCCGAAGGCAATCCCCTTAAATTCTTAGCTATATTCTTGGCTGCCGTCAGTGCCAAAAGTTGCCTATTTCTAGCTAATCCCGACTGGAAAACTAACGAATGGCAACAGGTTTTCTCTCTGATGCAACCCGATTATATTTTTGGCGAAAATATCAAGGTTTTTAACCATAATTTCCCTCCCGTCAATCCTTTGACTAATTCTCTGATGATACCCACGGGAGGAACCTCGGGAAAAATTCGCTTTGCTATCCATAACTGGTTAACTTTAAATGCTTCTGTTAAAGGTTTCTCTGAATATTTTCAAGTCAAGCAGGTTAACTCTTTTTGCCTATTGCCTTTATATCATGTTAGTGGTTTAATGCAGTTTCTCAGAAGTTTTTTAACAGGGGGAGATTTTGCTGTTATTCCTTACCATAAAATTAAACAAAAGCGCATAAATAATCTCAATCTTCAAGATTATTTTATCTCCTTAGTCCCCAGTCAATTACAATTCTTTCTAGAAAATGATCCTCGATGGTTAGCCAATTTTAAAACAGTTTTACTAGGAGGTTCCCCTGCATGGCCATCTTTACTAGAAAAAGCTAGAGAATATAATATTTCTCTGTCTCCCACCTATGGAATGACGGAAACTGCCTCACAAATCGTCACTCTTAAACCAGAAGATTTTCGACGAGGAAATAATAGTAGTGGACAGCTATTACCCCATGCTCAGATAAAAATTAATCCCGATAACCAGAAAATTATTATTGAAGCGAAATCTTTATTTTTAGGCTATTATCCCCATCTTAATCAAGCAAGCTACTTCGAGACCGATGATTTAGGTTACTTCGATGAAAGTGGTTATTTATATATCATTGGCCGCGATAGTCAAAAAATAATTACCGGAGGAGAAAATGTTTATCCTTTTGAGGTAGAAACTGCCATTAGACAAACTAATTTAGTTAAAGATGTGGTGGTTTTAGGATTGCCAGATTCTCGATGGGGACAGGTAATTGTGGCTTTTTATGTACCCGTTAACTCTCAGATAGGCCAGACAAGTATTCAATCCCAGATTAAAGATAAATTAGTCAATTATAAACTGCCGAAACATTGGATAAAATTACCGGAGATACCAAAAAGTACCCAAGGTAAGATTAATCAAACTACTTTAATTAAATTAGCTGAAACTTTTTTGACACCGAGTCAAACCCCAGACGATAATTATAGCTGATCCAAACAGATACTCTAAGGAGAATCTTCAGGATAGTCGATAAATACCCGCTCTCCAACTTTAACCCCATTAAGAACCTGAGTTTTATCGCCGATAACTGGGCCAAGAGTCACTGGACGGAATTTAGGTTTATTCTCCTGGTTGGGAACTAATACCCCAGTCTTGCCATTTTGAGTTAAAACAGCGACATTTGGTACGACTAAAGCCTGAGGAATTGAGGAACCTAAAAGAGTCAGTCTCACATTCATTCCCGACAGGAGTTTTTCCTGTCCCGTTTCAATGGCTATCTGTACCTGAAAAGAGGTGACATTGTTAGTCCTGACCGCTTCTGGGGCAATCAAGCGGACTCTACCTTGAAAGACTTTTTGCGGATAGGCATCAGTACGAATTTGTACCATTTGTCCGACTTTTATTTTACTAATATCTACTTCTGAAAGTTCGGCGAGAATCTCCAATCCCGTGGCTAAAGCAACAATTGAAGTAGAAGTAGCAGAAGCACTACTAGAAGCGGAAGTAGTTGGGGTGACAAAAGCACCGATGCTGGCATAGCGTTGGGTAATCAAGCCGGAAAAGGGAGCCACAACCACGCTATCTTGCATTTGGGATTGAACCCGCAAAACTTGAGCTTTGGCTACGGCGACTTCTGCCCTCGCTTGGGCAATTTCTTGGGGGCGGCTGCCATTTTCCAATTTTGTTAGTGCGGATCTAGCTTCAGCAACTTCGGCTCGCGCCTGGGCAATTTCTTGGGGACGGCTGCCATTTTTCAGTTTAGCTAATTGGTTGATCGCTTCTTGGCTGTTAGCGGCAGCACTCTCAGCATCGGCAGTGGCTTCATCTAGTTGATCTTGCGCGATCGCTCCATCGGCTAAAAGCTGTCGGTTCCTCTCCAGTCTGGCGATGGCTAGTCTTTCTTTGGCTTGGACTGCTTCTAGTTGAGCTTGAGCTTGGGCAATGTCTTCAAGGCGGCTGCCCGCCAGTAATTGAGCGAGACGGGCTTCGGTTTGGCTCAAACGGGCACGACCTTGGGCGATGTCTTCAGGGCGGCTGCCCGCCAGCAATTCAGAGAGACTGGCTTCCTGGCGACTGAGGTTAGCCTGCGCTTCTATTAGTTGGGCGCGAATTTCTGTATCTTCCATGCGGGCGATAACTTGCCCTTCCTTGACCCGATCTCCTTTTTCTACGAGAAGTTCTGTCAAACGCCCGGAAGTTTTGGGACTGATATTGACGCTTTCAATCGGTCTGACGCTGCCGCTGGCCTGAATTTCTAAGGTAAGGTTCTCTTGTTTGACGGCAACCGTGAGGTGATTGATGTCTGTGGGAGCAGCGGGATGGCGCGATGTTAGGTAAACTGTAGCAGTGCTGCCGATGATGCCGACGGTGAGGATTCCCATCGTCCAGGTACGGGGAAGCTTGAGGGTAACTTTGGGGATCACTGGAACTCGCATAGTTAGGTTTTATATACTCCGCAAGGCAACAATTGGGTCTAGTCGGGCTGCCTGTCGGGCAGGGGCGACTCCGAAAAATAATCCGATGCTTCCCGACACACCTAAAGTTAAAGCAATCACTAGAGGAGAAATGCTGGCTTTGAGGGGAGTAAAACTAGCAACGAGGATATTCCCGCCGACTCCCACAAAAGCGCCTATTGACCCCCCAAGTACCGAAAGGATAACTGCTTCAATAAGAAACTGCATGAGAATCTGGCGGCCAGATGCTCCTACTGCTTTTCGTAGTCCAATTTCTGAAGTGCGCTCACTTACAGAAATCAGCATAATATTCATGATACCAATGCCGCCGACGAAAAGAGAGATACTGGCGATCGCTACTAAGAATAAAGTCAGGGCGCTGGCAATCCGGTCGGCAGTTGCTGACAAATCTTTTTGAGTTTGTATGCTAAAGTCATAAGCCTGATGGCGCTGTCGCAGTAGATTTCTTACTTGAAATAGGGCGGCTTCTACTCTGGTTTTATCTCGTGCTGAAAAGGAAATAAAGGATAGTTCTATACCAGCAGAAGAGGTTCTTCCAGTCAGGCGATTGGCCATTGTGGTAACTGGTATCATGGCGACATCATCTAAATTGGTTCCTAATACTGAACCTTTCGGTTTCATCACTCCAATAACGCGAAAATCAATATTTCTAATCCGCACGTATTGATTTAGAGGATTTTCTTGGTTAAATAATTTTGTTGCCAATTCTGGTCCTAAAGTCACGACTAAATTATTGCTTTCAATATCTGATTCATTCAAAAATCGCCCCTTAGCTACATCAAAATTTCGCACCGAGAGATATTCCGGTGTGGTGCCAATAGCACGAGTCTCAAAGGTTTTACTGCCGTAATTTGCAACTTCGGTCGATTGAATTTCAGGAGCAACTTCTGACACGGCCGGCACTTGAGTGGCAATCGCCCTAGCGTCTTCTAATACTAAACTTCTCGGTTTTTGATAAGTAGTCCCCCAACCATCGCTGACATCAGGGACGACAAATAAAACATTAGTTCCCAAGGATTGAAACTGCTGGGCCGCTAAATTTTGTGTTCCCTGACCAATTCCGAATAAGGTGATCACGGAAGCATTCCCCACAATAATTCCTAGCATAGTCAGGCTACTACGCAGTTTATTTTTGAGGAGATTTTGACTGGCAATTTGCCAATAATCAAAAATTTTCATTGGTTCCCTCCTAATTCAGTTTGACGGCGGAATTTTAGATTAATTAGGGCTTGAATTAAACGCCATACCATCAAGCCAAAAATGGCAAGCAGAAAAGTTGAAGTAGCAAAAGCTTTTAATTCTTCTAAACCCAAAATAGGAGGCCAATGCCAAAGCTTAGAAGTAATTGAAACTACTGCTTGGGGATACTTGACTGATTCTTGCCAGAAGAGAGGAAAAATGAACCAAATAAAATATCCCCAAATAGCAAAACTCAGGAAACTATATAAAGTTAAAATTATCAAAATTATGGGAGGCCAAGGTAAAGGCTTTACTGGACGTTTCCTGAATTTATTCAAGAAATAATGAGAAATTCGTAAGGGTTGCGCCGCTAAATTTGTCACCCCCAAAGCATCAGCAAGGAACCAATAGCCATCAAACTTAAAAACTGGATTGAGGGTAAATAGACAACTGCCCACAATCATCAAGAGAGCGAGTTTGAAGGCGAGTAAATCAGTAAATTTATAGATTATAACATAAACAGCAGCAACTACCAATTGGAAAAATACGCCGCCGATATCGACAATTACCCTTTGCCAACGCTTGAGTCGCCAAGCGGAACTAACATCACTATAAAAAGCTGGCCAAATCAGATAGAAAGTAAACCCAATATCACTGGGTTCACTACCGTAACGGCTACAGGCACTCGCATGACCTAATTCATGAATTATCAAGGAAAATAGAAATAGTAAATAGCCCCAAAAAAAGCCGTCTGGCGTAACTTCTAGATTAAAATCATTATGGGGAGCAATAGCAACGGCCAGTGCCATGAAACCTAACAAAAAATAGACACTAATTTTAGAAAAAGCGAAAGAGAGAGAAGCTGCTAGGGGACGAACCCAACTTTTTGGCAGTAGGGGAAACCGGAAGAAAAATTCTGACTGCTTTGACTTAGGATTGCGCTCAATTTCATTAATTTGTCCTAATACTTTATGATAAGCCGCTTCAACTTGAGCGGGCGATACCTGCTGTCCTTTTTTATTAAGATCTTCAGCCACTGACTCGAAGGAAACCCCCAAGCTGCGCTGTTCCAAAAGGTAATAGGAAGTAGATGACAGTCTAATATAGGTGGGATTTGTTCCCACTGCTAATAGATAAACTGGACGACCTTCAGATGTATCAACTATCAGTCGTTCTTGAATTCCTTGGATGTCTGGCAATCTGTCCATAGTTGGTTCAATTTTTCCCTGATTTCCCTATAAAATAGTCTGTCTGCTCAGTTGATGCCAAGCATTAGCTGCTTTCATCACGAAGGTGCTAGTTATGGTGCGGCTGCCATAGGAAAGAATTTGATAGACTTGACCAGAAGCGCGCCCCAATTCCATGCAAATAAATTGACAATTTTCCCAAGCTTTATCTGGTTGCTGACAACTTTGCAGAAATGACAAAGCTGGAGTAGCTAAATTATTATTCTCCTCACCTCCCTCCAGCTTGGCAACAGCCGCCAATCCTAACAAAGATAGGGCTGTACTAAGGGAATCACTGTCCTCTGTCAGTCCCCAACCTCCATCAGGATGTTGGTGAGTTTTGACAAAGTTTAAGGCGCGGGAAATCGCCGGTGAATCCGGTTTAGTAGCGGCTAACAGTCTCAAGCAGACGTAAGTGCCATAATAGGGACCGTGATACCAACTGCTCAACCAACTGCCGTCAGCCTGTTGTTGAGATTCTAAATAGGTGATTCCCTGTTTGATTTGATCAGAAAAACGTTGTGAATCGTACAACCAAAGAGCATAGACTAAATTAGCAATTACATCGGTATCGGGTCCAGTTCCCCAAGCTTCTTTTGCCCACTTAGCTTGGTTTTCTTGTTCTGGTGTCCGCTGATTTTTGGGGATAATCCAGGTTTCAAAACTACCATCAGGATAGGCACAATCTTCTAAAAGAAATTTCAAAGGAGTTTCGCAGAATTTTACAAGTTCTGCGCCATGACCCAAACGCAATAAAACCTGCATTATCTGTGCTAAATCATCGGCATCGGGTGACAATTCTGGCAAATCAGGAAAATAACTCCACCCCCCAATTCCTGTTGTTCGCTGACAGTTCAGGAGATAGTTTACTTCTTCTTTTAGTAACGGCTGTAGTAATCCCCCTAACTGTTCATCGACATCACATAAAGCATCAGCAATTAATGCTCTTTGAAACACATCTCCATACTGGTATTCTTGAGAAGAACTAAATCCTTGCTCCTGGGGAAATACCATGATGTGTCTAGCTTCCCCAAAGCCTAACTGCCATTGTTTGATAATAAAATTCAAGCCATCCCATGACAGTTCTTGCCATTCACTTGCAGCCGGAGGCAGGGTTAAAGTAAATTTAGGCTGTTTTTGGGCACGTTCTAGGTTTTTCTGGACGATGCCAGCTATATCTTCAATTAATGTCTGACATTGGTGACGTAGTTTTGAGGTCACATTCCACCAGAGTAGTTCTGGCAATTCTTTTTTTAAGACCTCTGCCTGATCGAGATATTTTAGGGTAAGTTCTAAGACATAATTAGCGTGTCCTTGATAATAAATTTTATGATTTAATTTTTTTCGTAATTCTTCTAATTCTTCCTGGCTGTAGTGGTGCGGTGATTCATCTATGAGGCGAGACAGCAATAAAGATGGTATTCCAGTTTGTAAGTCTTCCTTCCAGTCGCGGAGATCGTCGAGCATTTGACCAGCGACATAAAAATTACTAATCGATTCTCCTAAAGAGTCTAAGTAAGTATCATCTTCAGCTAATTCTACCAAGCCGGCAATCGCCGTTTTAGCAACTCCGGTTTTATTCTTAATACTTTGAATCGCGATGGATTCTGAATATTCACTCCAAGGACGTTTTCCTGAAATAAAATCATTTTCCTCAAGGCAAGCTTGAGTGTACTCAGATAAATAACCTCGAAACCTTTGCCAGAAAATTGTATTAGGCGGAAAGATTTGATAAAGTAAATGATAGGATTCAAATTGCCTTGCTTGCATTCCTAGTACACTAGCTATATTTATACCGCTAGATGCTCGATCTATTACTTCATCACACAAGACAACAGAATTAGCAAAAAACTGACCTGCTAGAGCCAATATCCTAATATCATCAATCTGTAAAGTAGGAAAAGCTTTAATAAAGAAATAGACAAAAAAAGCTTGCTGATCTATCCCTATTTGCGGATTATTGTCTAAACCATTTCTTAGCAGCTTTTCTGTCCATAAAGCCTGTAATCGGTATTTTTCTTTGGTTATTATCTCAATTTCTTCTTGAAATTTTAACCTCAAAGTTTCTAAGTAATTCATGCTCACCATCCTAATTAGATAAAAAACAGAATAGCTTAATTGGGGTTAAGAGTAATCTTTATCTGTTGCTGTACTCTTTAATCACTCTCCCTAAATCAGCTATTCTGATTCAAACAATTTGCAACATTTTGTTAGCTAATTGCAATTTTTATTTGGTACTCCAATAAGCTAACTCCAATAAGCTAAGCATCCTACCCCTTGTGCTGCTGCTGCTAACTCAAGGCGTTTTTCCAGTTCTTCAACATCAATTTCATCAAGATTCAAGTTCTCGATTTCAGGCTGAATGTTTTTGGTTTTGTCATCCATGATGGTATTCTCCTTTTAGTTGGATTAAGTTGACTTGGACAATTGGGTTGAGAAAGATAACTCTCCCCAGGCACAGCTTGACAGATAAAGACCGTTTATACAGGACACAAAAGCTCCTGTCTTTCTTCTACTTCCGTACCAGCCACATGATCTAAATAGGCTTCAGCTACACTGGCTCGAAAGCGATGGGCAAAACCATCACAATAATTGGTATAGAATTTGCCTTGATGATTCATTGCTGAAACCGCACACCCACCTCCGCAAGAAAAAGAATAGCGACACTTGCGACAAACTGGGTTAGAAACAACCGTGCGATTTCGCCAGGTTTGGTTTAATTCTTCATTTAAGATAACTTGACTGTCTTCTGTTATGTAACCAATGCGAATTTTCGGATCTCCTGTTTTCTCCCAACAAGCATAAATATCCCCAAAAGGATCGAAAACGTACATTTTGTTATGGGCACCACAGAAACTGGCTTTAAAGGAATTTATCGGCTCTCTATTCTCTGAAAAAATCTCTCTGACCCCCGCCATCAATCCATCATCCGGTCGCTCAATTACCCGCATATTAGGATGTTCTTGCCGTAGGGAGTTTAGTTGTAAATCTAATTCCCAGGAATTTAATGTGGTTTTGACCTCAGTTTTGGCATTAGACGCAGTAACTACGGCAGTATAAGCCTGAAATCCTTTGTATTTATTCCAGCCTCTAGCAACAATTTCATCAGCCAAATCGGGCAGTTTATTAACATTGTTCCTGTCAATATTCATTCGCACCGCCACCCGGACTCCCAAATCTAATGCTCGCGTAATATTCTGGGCAATTTGCTCGTAAGAACCTTTACCGTCGGCATAAATTCGCCGCTTATCATGTTCGTGGGGAACGCCATCTAAAGTGATTTGTAGCCAAGAAATTTTCCCTGGAGCCAGTAAATCTTGATAAGCTTCTAACTCTGTTCCATTGGTAACTGCCGAGAAATTTGCCTGTCCTGAAGCGAAGGCGCGTTCAAGGATATATTCAATCGTTGAGCGGTTTTCTGCCAATAAAGGCTCGCCACCAAAAAGGGTAATATTGCGAGGTAAGTCAGCATCTTCTGATACACCGTGAGCCGCTTCAATGGCAGGCATAGCGGCAAAAATTCTATCCACTACCTCCGGGGACATTCTTGTTAATAAATGCTTGTAAGCTGGGTCTGTCCTCATGTGATCTTGAAAACAATAAGGACAGCGCAGATTACAACTATAGGTAGGCATGAAAACATAACTCGGCATCAAACGCTTCTGAAAATGATGCAGCTTGGTTGCCAACTTCACAAAGAATGCCTCCTCTTCCTCTGGTGTCATTTTCGTCAAGTATCCCCGCTTTTTCAGTAACTCAATTGTTGCTTCAGCGGGAGGTGTGATTTCCCCATTAATAGCCGGTTCAGGAGTCCAATCTCCGTATAAAGGTTTAGGTGGTGCTTTCACTTCTAGGGAACGCAAATAGGTGGCAACCCGTCGAGAAACTTTGTTATAAGCTCCCGTGTAACCATGCACAAGCAGCATTTCGTCGGTACTGCTAGGTAAGTCAACATAGATCGTGTAACTGCTTGTTCTTAGCATGGTAAGTCAAAGTATAGTATGTTGATAGGTTATTAATGTAAGCGAGGAGGCAACGGAAAAATGGGGGCTTCAACCACGTTATTGGGCTGAGTTAGCCTCATATCATTTTTCAAAAGTAAAGTAATGACAGACTTAGTTGATCATTCCAAAGCGTAATTTCTTTCTGAGAGCGGAATTTTCAGATGTTATTTACGACTGTTAAAAATTAGTATCAGTTGCCTAGTTTTCCTGTTTCTGAGAAGGGTAAGAGACGATTGGCTTCGCACCCCTCTTTGCCCTTGACGATCAATTTAGCATATTTTCTCGGCATTAACTGAAACGTAATATAATTAACTGAAACTTAATATAATTAACTGAAACTTAATATAATTAACTGAAACTTAATATAATTAACTGAAACTTAATAAATATTAATAACACACCTAATGATTAGAACTTTGGCTTTTCTCGAATTTGTGTGATAATCAGTGCTTATCATTCCTAGTAGTTTTACTAGGCGAGGTTTTGAAGACTATATTTCTGGAAAATTATCCCTATTTTTCTCCCCTCGACACAGAAACGAGAAAAACCAGAGATAGTTATTTCAAAAATGAATGTTAAGTAGGTGGGTGGAATTAAATATAAGATGAACGTAGGTTGGGTTGAAGCATGAAACCCAACGCCCCGATGGGTTACGCTACCGCTAACCCATCCTACAAATGATTGTGCCTCCCTACTTAAAAGTTGATAGCTATCTTGCTCAAGATTGACCGCTCAGGCAATAATAAGAAAGTTTATCATCCCCATTAAAATAAAGAATGCTCAACGCTTTTATTTGGCTACCGATTATAGGGGCGATACTGATTGCCTACACGCCTCTAGAGGCGAAAAAAGTGCGAGGATTAGCTCTAACTCTTTCTGTCGTTCTCTTACTGCTGAATATTCTCCTTGGCTGGCAATTTGACCCTAGTAACCCGCAAATGCAGTTCACGGTTAACCTGCCTTGGATTAATTTCCTCGGTTTCAATTATGCCCTCGGTGTCGATGGATTATCATTTTCATTACTTTTTCTTAACAGCCTCTTGACAATAATTGCTCTTTATGCTAGTGGTACAGAGGTTAACCGACCGAGATTTTACTATTCCCTGCTCCTGTTACTCAATGCCGGAGTAGCGGGGGCCTTTCTAGCGCAGGATTTACTGCTATTTTTCCTATTTTACGAATTAGAAATCGTCCCGCTTTACTTTCTCATTGCCATTTGGGGGGGGCAAAGACGCGGCTACGCAGGCATGAAATTTTTATTATACACGGCAATTTCAGGCTTTTTAGTGCTAATCTCTTTCCTCGGCTTAGTTTGGCTAACCGGTGCTAATAATTTCGCCTATAATCCCCTTTTATCGAACAATTTACCCGTTAACACCCAATTACTGCTCCTCATCCCCCTTCTCATCGGATTAGCCATCAAAATCCCGATTTTTCCCTTTCATACTTGGCTACCGGATGCCCACGTCGAAGCATCTACCCCCGTTTCTGTGCTTTTAGCGGGAATATTACTCAAATTAGGAACCTATGGACTGCTGCGCTTTGGAGTCGGTTTATTTCTCGACGCTTGGGTGACTATCGCCCCTTGGTTAGCAACGATAGCAGCTATCAGCGCCCTCTACGGGGCCAGTTGCGCTATTGCCCAAAAGGATATGAAAAAAGTAGTGGCCTATTCTTCCATTTCCCACATGGCCTATATTTTACTAGCGGCGGCGGCCACCACCAGATTAAGCATCACTGCGGCGATTTTGCAGATGATTAGTCACGGTTTAATTTCCGCTTTGTTATTTTTGTTGGTGGGAGTAGTCTATAAAAAAACCGGCAGCCGGGATGTGGATTATCTACGCGGTTTATTAAATCCAGAAAGAGGTTTACCAATCACGGGAATGTTAATGATTTTAGCGGCTATGGCCAGCGCCGGCATCCCCGGAATGGTGGGATTTATCGCCGAATTTTTAGTCTTTCGTGGCAGTTTCCCGATTTTTCCGATACAAACCCTCCTATGTTTGGTCGCTAGTGGTTTAACCGCAGTATATTTTCTCCTGATGATTAATCGGGTTTTCTTTGGTCGTTTAACCCCTGAATTATCGCGCATTCCTCGCAGTACCTGGCCCGAAAGATTTCCCGAAATTGCTTTGGCTTTATTTATTATTGTTTTGGGATTACAACCGAATTGGATGATTCACTGGAGTGAAAACCAAGCATCAATGTTATTAACTGGGACGGCAATCAGTCAAAAGCAATCATAGAAACCTTTTTCGGGATTTTTTAAACCTAGACCGAAACTAACTTGTGGATATGTGCCGAAACGTCAAAAATTTTTGGCTTTGCGGAGGGAATTAACCGTTAAAACCACCTGTTCCCCCACCAGTTCAATTTCTTCTAAAGTATTAAAACGACTCAACCCGAAGCGCAGGGAGGCATAAGCGAGAGATTCGGGGCGACCCAAGGCAGTTAAAACGTGAGAGGGGGCGGTATGGCTAGAAGAACAGGCAGAACCGGAGGAAAGCGCCACTATTGGCTGTAATCCTAACAATAACGCCGCACCGTCCACCCCTTCAATACTAATATTTAAATTTCCGGCTAATCTTTGGCTAGGATGACCATTGAGATAAATTCTGTCTAATTGACTGATAATCTCCCATAAACGGGCTTTTAACCGATTTAAGTAGCTGGTATCTTCTTCGATCGCTTTGATGCCCAATTCTACCGCCTTGGCAAAACCGACAATTTGCGGTGTAAATATTGTACCCGATCGCAGTCCTTTTTCCTGGCCTCCCCCTTGAATTTGAGCGGCGAGACGAACTCTGGGGTTCCGGCGCCGGACGTACAGCGCACCGATTCCCTTCGGTCCGTGGACTTTGTGGGCAGTTAAGGACATCAGATCTATATTCATTTCCTCCACATCTAGGGGAATTTTCCCGATTGCTTGGGCCGCATCCGTATGAAAAAGTACCTGATACTGGCGACAAATCGCCCCAATTGCCGCTAAAGGTTGAATCACCCCAATCTCGTTATTAGCGGCCATAATTGACAGCAAAATCGTGTCAGGACGCACAGATTTTTCTAGTAATTCCAAGTCAATTAGACCATCAGTACCGACGGGTAAAATTGTCACCTCAAAACCCAATTTTTCCAGATAATGACAGGGATCTAAAACGGCGCGATGTTCTGTCACCACCGTAACTATGTGCCGTCCCTTGGCGAAATAAGCTTCGGCAACCCCTTTGATAGCTAGGTTATTGGCCTCTGTTGCCCCACTGGTAAAAATAATTTCTTCGGGACTACTATTAATAGCAGCGGCGATTGTTTCTCTTGCCTGTTTAACCGCAGCCTCGGCTGTCCAACCATAGACATGATTAATACTACTGGCATTACCAAAGTGTTCGGTAAAATAGGGTAACATCGCCGCCAGAACTTGCGGCTCTAGCGGTGTCGTGGCGTGGCAATCTAGATAAATCGGCTTTTGAGACATATTTTTCCCCTGCGGGGGATTTGAGAAGGAGATATCCCCTGTTTTAAGAGAATCTCTGAAAGTGCATTGCTAATCTATGTTAACAAAAAAGTATCGGATAGTAGTCAACAGCTTACAACTCAGTCTAGAACTTTAAGATTTAATAATGAGAGCGCAATCGCTCTCTGACAGCAGTTACAATTTCCCTATTCCAATGTTGTTCAGTAACCCAACAGGATTAATAAAACATATTTTCCGGCTCAATCATGGCTAAAAAATCGAAGGCATTTAGTGAACTGCTCAGGCTGCAGAAAATGTCCCAAGGCTCCCAGAAACTCTTGAAAAGCTTTGAGAAGAAATTAAGAGAAAAGTCCTTGCCTTTCAAGGAAATTGTCGTCTCTCCTTCTGGGGAAGTCAAAATGTCGGAAGTTCTGGAGGATTTTGTCGAACCTTACCGGGAATCCCCTGAAACGAAGGAATCCATGCGAAGATTGCTGACCCTAGGGACAATCGCTTGGAATCTGGCGTTGTCCCCCGAATCAAAGCGGCAAGGGATGATAGACCGAGTTTTTAACAAAGACCTTCTTAACGGAGATGAAAAGCTCAAGGCGGAGATTCAAGGGCTAATCGAGGAGCTAATCGCCAGGAAAAACCGTTATTTCTCGGAAAACAGACGAATGATTGTGGATTTTGAGTTAAAAGAGCTAGGAAACGACTATCATATCTCTGTTGCCTCAACTTTGTCGCCAGAATTTTCCGAGTCAGAGTTTGACTTCAAAGTCGGCGACTCGGTCATCGTCAAACAGGGTGTACTCGACCCAGATTTTGGGACTGACATCGGTGGTTGGCAAGGAAGAATTGTGACAATTGAGCGGCAGAGCAATCTCATCGGCATTGTGACAATTGAGCGGCAGAGCAATCACATCGGCATTGAATGGGATAGCATCACCCTGAAAAACATCCCTAGTTCGGTGATTGACCAGTGTGAAGTGGAAAACTTAGACTGGACTCAAATGTGCCTCTCCTCAACGGATGTGGAATTAACCCAACCTCGAGATACAGAAGAAGATGTGGCCGCTATCATTGAGCAAATTGAGTCTAACATCGTTGGAGCTATTTAGCAGAAAAGAGAAAGGCGATTCAGGCGGTTGGCCGACGTTGACCCTGAGGAGGAAATGGCGGCCTTAGACGCTTGGAAAAAAACACTTGATTCATTACCCTATTGACCATCGAGCAGCGATTTGGAGGAGAGAAATTTGAGATGGATGATTCCCAGAAATACGAGGCTGACTGTCAAAAGATAAGAAAAGCCAATCATGAATTACTAACGGATTTTGAGAGTTGGCTAGAATCATCAGGCCTGTCCGAAAAAACCATTAATAATCATGTTTCAAATATAGATTTTTATATCAACGAATATTTACTCTATGAAGATGCCGTAGAAGCCAAAGACGGGGTAGATATGGTCAGTGACTTTTTGGGTTATTGGTTTATCAAAAAGGCCCTGTGGGCCAGTCAATCAAGCATCAAGGCTAATGCAGGTAGTCTGAAAAAGTTCTACACTTTCTTACTGGAAAAAGGCCTAATAGATAAAGATGATTTGCAAGAACTTAAAGAAACCATCAAGGAAGAAATGAGTGAATGGCTGGAAACTTTAAGGCGATACGATGACCCATTGACTGAAGATATGTCGGATGTTTGGTAATCTTAACCAAGTGGCAATCCCCCACCCTGTGGCTGAGAAGCTATAATATCATTGTCAGGACACAACAAGAGTGAAACAATGGAAACATTAGAATTAGAAAGCGGCCAGTCGATTCTTAAAGCTGGTCAAACAACCACAGAAAGAGCTTTACAATTGTTTGACGCTCTCGACCCCGTGAGTTTAGACTTTATGCTCGGTCGTTGGCAAGGTTCTGGACTTCAGACAAATCACCCAATGGATGGTTTATTAGAAGCATCTAATTGGTATGGTAAAGAATTTGTCGATACTGAGAATGTCCACCCCCTGTTATTTTTAGATGGTCAGGGAAAAATTTTTAAGGTGGCACCCAATCCCACGGCCATGAACTGGATTTTGAAGCTGCCGATACTCAAAAATAATTCTCTGAAACCTTTACTGATGCTGACCAACTCCTTGCTGAAAACAGAGACAAGTCAGGCTAGACTGCGAATGATGGAATATCGGGGCAAAGTCAGCGCCACGATGATTTATGATTATTTGCCCATCAATGACTCTTTTCGGAAAGTAGATGATAATACCGTGCTGGGAATTATGGATTTTAAAAACTCTCCCCAACCTTTCTTTTTTGTTCTCAAGCGATGTCAAAGACCTCTTAATTCTTGAGGTTCGATTTAAACGCTCTGGTGCAAGAATTTAGAGTTGAGGGATAATTCAAGTACAGAGGAACAGGAGGTAATTATGAACTTATCATCGTTGTCATCGGGTTGAAGTAGCTGAGAAGTTAAAAAAATTAACTCACCAACCAATTAAGCATTTAGAATAATAAATTCTACACTTGCTGTGGACGAAATGCGTGTTCATCCCATTCTTCTTGATAAATAGAGTCAGAGGTTTGATTCATTTTGAGTGCAATATCACTTAAGAGTTTGTGGTGTTTGAACATTCTTCTAATTTCACCATCGACTAGATTCAACAAATAAGGAATTTCATTTCCTAATTTGACAAAAGAGAGATAATATTAAATATTTGTAAACTTTTTCGCCTAAGTTACCTTTCTGTGGTAATCAAATCTTTACTGCTCCGATTCGGGGGTTTCTTGGGAGGTGTCATCGTTGTTGGTTTTTGGTTCTTGTCCTTTAAAAATCGTGATGGATCGCCAAAAACCCTCTAAAAACTGATTGAGAGTCGTTTCCTTGATTTTACCCG
>NZ_JADBRW010000387.1:0-7239 GCF_020247025.1 Microcystis sp. M109S1 | reverse complement strand
CTCAAAATGGACGTGGAGGAAGTGTCAGACTTAAGCAATTAAGCGTTTTTCGGTGAAGCGTCAACCCCATTCAGCGACCACCCTAAAAAAGTGGCGTGGTGAGGAATCGCCGTCCGTTTTACGGCGGCGAGGATGTCAAGGAGAAGATTAGACCTTGAAAATGTATAGTCATTTCAGATAAGTCTGATACGATCTAGACCGGTGAAACCCCTAGTAACTCCGGCATTGATCTTCTCAATCTTAATGATTATTTTCCTAAACCGAGTTTTCTGGTTACTTTTTGCCAAAAGGTAGGGGTCGGTGGTTGATAGGGTTTGGGACTATCGGTAAAGATAGGACGTTGACTAGGTTGGTGGAGATAACGATAGTGTAAGAAAATATCTCGATAGGGAAAATCGAGATTTTCACCGCTACAAAGTCGAGTGAACAGAGAGGAAGATAAACCAATGTAGTGAAGGTATGTCAAGCGGTTGCCTCGATCGTAAAGAATATTATCTAAAGCCTGAAAATGGGGAGAGGTGACACAGCAGCCGGTGCGTTCTTCTTTAGGCAATTGAAGAGCTAGATTATATATAGAAAAATTTGAGCGCATCATCATATAATTGACAATAGTTTGATCGGGAGCCATCGGATAGAGAATTTCCGCTTCCCCTGCTCGCAATTGTTCTATGAGCCAATCTCGCTGATTTTCATCGAATAAACCAGTTTTAGAAGCGTAGAAACCTGCACAAAAAATCTCCTTTTCGATACGATCACGGGAAAAAACCTCGAATAATTTTGGTTGAGAAACTTCGTAGACATGAGTGGGATCTTTGTGCTGAAAGTCATAAACAACACAATCGTGCCTATCTAGGATAGCGAAGATTTTATCAATGGCATCGAGTAGCAATGTGTCCCCATCCATGTAGATAAAACGCTCGAAGGGACTATCAAAAGCAATAAAACGGTGGTGCATTCCCATACGATAATATCGGTCAGTGCAACCCGATTTCAACCAACGTTCGCGGGCTTGCGGGTGGCTATCCCAAATCGACTTGGCGAAATTTTCCCAGCGTTCGATAATTTCCTGATTATCAAATAACTCTACATTAGGACGTTGAGCAATTTCCGCCTTGATACGTTCGGTGTTGTCATCGTAGGGATAGACACAAACAGGAAGATCCTTTCCCCCATTTACCTCGATGCTGTTGAGTAGGGCGACTAATTGATCGTAAACGCGATCGTTGGCTAAGGTACAGATACCGTCCATAAGTAATGCCAAGGAAAAAATCAAAACATATTATCTTTGCCGTTAGTTTAGCTTATTTTTGTCGATAAATTTCGGTAATTTGAGATTATGGCCATGACTTTAACTGCTGAAATGCCTAAGATTGATAGAGGTAAGTCCCTCAAGATAGTCTCAATTTTCTCACAACAGAAAGACTACTCGATCGGCTATACCCAAAACCGATCGATTTAGCGTTTGCGTTTGAGTAATTTAGAAATGCGTCGATTGTACCGCAACCAACGCCAGATTTTAATGACTAATTCCTCCACCCATAAAATAATCGCATCTAATCCCTCTAAAATCCGTTCTAAGGGGTGTTTAACGTAGCCGACGGGGGTTGATTCGGTTTCTAACCATTCTTCGTTAATTGGTTGAATTATCTCCCTAGCGTAGCGGGGATCTAATTGGGTTGCGGGGGGGGATTCTCCCGGAGTAATTTCGGCAGCGGCTGGGGGGATTTTTGGTAAAGATTTATTTTGTTTTTCTTGACTAAAAGCTTTTTTTGTGCTATGGGACTGGGGAAGGGGATAAGCGGGGTTAAGGCGCGGTTTTTCGGAGTCTTGGGGAGAAATAGCCAAGATATCGGCGGATTCTAGCCAAGGTTGCTCGCTGACGGCGGAAAATGTCAGGGATTGGCGAGAGGAAAAGAAGTGATTGATCGCCGCTTGGATGAGTTTGCCGATCGTGAAGGGATCCGCTTGGGTTTGTTTTTCTAGCCAATCCTGGAGACGTTGCTTGAAGCTGATCAGCAGAGAATTAGGAAAACTTAAGGGATATTTTGCCGATAAAGCGGGTGAATCAGCACTATATTCTAAATAATTCTTCTCTTTTGCCCAGAAATGCTCGATCGCCGCATAAATTAACCAATAAAGGCCCCAGAGATAGGAGGAATTTTTCTCGAGAGTCGGGGACTCGTTAACGATCTCGGAAGGGGGGTTAGGGGTGTGGCTAAAACTGCTGGGGATTGCGGGGGAGATAGCGAGAAATTTAGCCTCGAAAATTGCTAATTTTTCGTCAATAACTTCTAAAATCGCTTGAGAATTTAAATTAGGCAGTGGTAAGGAGGGTGGTGTCGGGGTTTTGACGAGATGGGTTTCCTGGAATAGATTTATGGCGATCGCTATTTGCCCCTGTTGTTCCCAGCGTAGTAGGTTCCAAAACCAACGGATCGGGGGTAAGACAGGATTTTTGTCGGTAAAATTCGGTAATAAAGGCGGATATTGCCGATTTAATCGCTTAATTCTCCGTTTTGCCAGGGCGTAGTTAGCCAGTGCCGTCCTAATTTGTTTTTCTATTTGTCTTTGGGTTTGATTATCGGTGATTTTAACAGTCTGGTGATCGTTAGTGACGAAAACTAAAGCTTGATCCTCTAGATCGGCTGCTATGCCAATAAATGGCGTTTCTTGGTCAGATAAGCTCTGTAGAAATTCTTCGATCGCATCCGTCCCATCTTTTCCGGGGGGTGATAATTGTTTCTGGAGACTGTTCCCCAATTGATTCGCCGTCATCCGCAGCGATTGTACCAGCAAATAGACGGGATAGAGGGCTATTTGCAGGGCAATAGCGATCGCATTTTGACCGCGACGGGAGACGCGGCCGAGGTTATCTTTCAGACGGATCAAACGACGGTTGATCAGGTTGAACAGTCGGCTTTTATAGGGATCGGCAGCCATGGATTTTGGGCGATAACATCTTCAATTAGACTATCCTATTGTGCAAGGGCGGGATTAAAAAATTTTTTGCCAAAACCCTTGACTCCCAGAAAGATTATTGTTATATTTAAAAAGGTCTGAAATCCACGCCCCCATCGTCTAGTGGCCTAGGACACCTCCCTTTCACGGAGGCGACAGGGATTCGAATTCCCTTGGGGGTATGATAAAGAAGGTCAGAGGTGTTAAGCTTCTGACCTTTCAGTTTTTTTCTCCCGTTGATGGCTTTTCGGTAAGGTGACGGTGAAGATTGTTCCTCGATCGATCTGACTTTCGACGCTAATTTGTCCATGATGACTGAGGGTAATCGCTAAAGCGATCGCTAATCCTAATCCTGTTCCCCCGGAAGTGGCAGAATTTTGTCGTGCGGGATCGAGACGATAAAAGCGATCGAAAATATGGGACAAAGCAGCCTCGGGAATGCCGATTCCGTTATCTTTGACGCGTACCAGTAACACCGATTGTCGATCGCGTTTACTTTTTTCCAATTCCACTGCCAGATTTTTAGGCTCAGATTCGGGCAAAAAAGCGTGTTTTAGGGCATTAGAGATTAAATTTGTGAATAAACGTGCTAATTGATCCCAATCTCCCCGCATAGTAAACATTTCATCGCTGTAGGAAAAATCCTCTTGGTCCGGTTCCACAATCGACAAAGAGAGGGAAATTCCCTGCTTATCGGCGATTAAACGCTGTTCTTCCACCACTTCCATCAATAAAGCATCCAAAGGTACAGCTTGCTCAATCGGTTGGACGATGCCACTATCAGAACGGGCTAAAAAAAGCAGATCATTGACTAAATTGCCCAATCTTTCCGTTAAACGATCGATCACTTGCAAGCGTTGATGGCCAGTTTGGGGATAAGCGATCGCCATTTGCACGTTAGTTTGAATAGTGGCGATCGGATTGCGTAATTCATGGGAAGCATCGGCGGTAAATTGTTTTAAACTCTGATAGGACTCTTTTACTGGTTGAATGGCTAAACCGGACAAAAACCAACCAATCCAGGCGACACTGGCAATCATCAGGCAAATTCCGGCGATTAAATCCCATAATAGCTGTCTAATCGGTTTTGTCACCTCAAACCAAGGATGACTTACCCGCAGATATCCCAAAACATAATGACCGATTTCCACCCTTTCGGTTACTTGTCGCAGCAGACGATCATCGGATAAGCGAATAGTTTCCCCCTGACGGTGGGGATGGAGGGGAATATCTAAGGATTCAGCCAGAGTTGACCAAAGTAGATTACCTTGGGGATCAAACCATTCCAAATCTATATGATCGTCCTCGACGGATTTACCCTGACTGGGAAAACTTGCGAGGGGATCGACGCGATAACGTCCTTGATCCGGGGGAATCGATTCGATCACGAGGGAACGATTTACCACCTCAATGATGTGTTTGAGGGTATCATCAATGCGATCCACTAGGGTATGGCGCACATAAAAATACATTCCCGTAGCGAGAAAAAGCAGTAGTATGGCAGTGACAACAGTGTACCATAAGGCTAAACGGCGGCGAGTGGCTTGGAACACCGATAATCTATGGATTGGCTAGAGATTTTTAGAGCAATGTATCCTATTTTACAGCTTATTTGATCGATTTAATAGTGGAGAATAAATTATTTTTAGCTATAGGGAAAAACTGACGGTTGCCAAGAATAGTGCGACTTGAAGGCTTATAGTCCATACAAATTGCCGCTAACAAAAGTATTTTTAGATACATTCTCCCCAATAATTGTTTGAGTAGATCTACAAAAGCAGTCAAAGTGAATTATATTTAATACTAAATCCGTTGAGTATAGGCTACATATCAGGACAGGCACTCATGCAAGAGGCAAGAGGCAACAGGAGGAATAAATAATCAGTCTTTAATAACCAGATTTGGTATAACCCTATGGTAACAAGGCTGACAGGAACGGCTAAAAATATTTTTGAGCTTATTTGAATTAATAATAACGATAAATGATGAATTTAAATTACTGGTTAATGAAATCGGAACCCCATGTCTATAGTATCGAGGATTTAAAAAAAGATGGTCAAACTATTTGGGAGGGAGTGCGAAATTATCAGGCGCGCAATTTTCTCCGTCAGATGAAACGGGGAGATTTGGCCTTTTTTTATCATTCTAATACCACCCCGCCGGGGATTGTCGGCTTGATGCGCGTAGTGGAAACCGATATGATCGATCCGACACAATTCGATCCCGATAGTCCCTACTATGATTCTAAATCCTCTCCAGATTCCCCGCGCTGGTGGACGGTTAAAGTTGAATTCGATCGCCTTTTTCCCCAACTGCTGCCCCTAGGAATTTTAAAACAAAATTTTACCGCCGATGAATTATTATTAGTAAGGACAGGAAATCGTCTGTCAGTGATGCCTGTCAATCAAGCAATTGCGGTAAAAATTCTCGCTTTAGTCGCTCATCAAGGAGTATAAACTGTGAACCAGAAAGATGCTATTAATTTACTTTCCCTGATCGGGGGATTATTGGCCACTATTGTCATTTTAGCGGCCTTTAATGCCTATGTGATTATCACCCCCGGACAAGCGGGGGTTTTAAGTGTTTTAGGAAAGGCTAAGGACGGGGTTTTATTGGAGGGATTTCACTTTAAACCTCCCTTTGTTTCTAGTGTCGATATCTACGATGTTACGGTGCAAAAATTTGAAGTTCCGGCCCAAAGTTCCACTAAAGATTTACAAAATTTATCCGCTAGTTTTGCGATTAATTTTCGTCTTGATCCGACTCAAGTAGTGGCAATTAGAAGAACCCAAGGCACCCTACAAAATATTGTCGCTAAAATTATCGCCCCTCAAACCCAAGAATCCTTTAAAATTGCCGCCGCTAAAAGAACAGTAGAGGAGGCAATTACTCGACGCAGTGAGTTAAAAGAAGACTTTGATAATGCCCTATCGACTCGGTTAGAAAAGTATGGTATTCTAGTCTTAGATACCAGTGTGGTAGATTTGAATTTTTCTCCAGAATTTGCTCGGGCTGTCGAAGATAAACAAATCGCGGAACAACGCGCCCAAAGAGCCGTTTATATCACCCAAGAAGCGGAACAACAGGCCCAAGCAGAAGTTAATCGCGCTAAAGGGAAAGCTGAGGCACAAAGACTATTAGCAGAAACTTTAAAAGAACAGGGGGGAGGATTAGTTTTACAGAAAGAAGCGATCGAAGCTTGGCGCGAAGGTGGGGCGCAAATGCCCCGGGTTTTAGTCATGGATGGATCGGGAAAAAATAGCGTACCATTTTTATTTAATTATAGTGATTCTTTTCCAGAAAATACCCCCTAAATTCGGGTCTATTTTGTTAGGAAGAACAGCCGAGAAACCTATTTTACGCTATCATGGAAACAGCGCTGTACTGCTTGCTAAATCAATGCTTACCCTCAAAATAAGTAAACTAACCCTTGCTGATGTTCAACGTCATCTCAATTTCCAAGAAAAGCTTGAGGATGTTTCATTTACAGAGCTTTTAGCATTGGAAACCGTCAGCGACGCAGAAAAATTAGAACTTGTTCAAATCCGCAACGATTTTCGACCCTATTTGATGGAAGATAAAGCATCAGAAGGACAAGTGAAAGTTTTCACCCTATTTCCCCTATTGCGGTTAGCGGGTTTTTATCGTTATCCGATTAAGATTAGGGTTGAAGAAGGGATTGATAATATTATCCTTGTGGATGAAGATAAAACTATTAGCGGACGCTTTGATATTGTCACGGTAAATAATTCGATAGCAACTGTCAATGATATCCCTTTTGGGATTTTAGTCATTGAAGCTAAAGAGAGTGGAATCGAAGTACGTCAGGGATTACCTCAATTACTGACTTATGCCTACAATAGCTTAGAAAGACAACCCTCAGTTTGGGGATTAGCGACTAATGGCTTACAATATATGTTCGTCTATCTCAGACAAGAAACTAACCCCACTTATCAGATAATGCCAGAACTTAATTTAATGTATCCTGAATCAGCAATTAATCTGCTCCAAATTCTCAAGGCAATGGGTCAGCTAATTTTAGAGACATAATTAGGACTCAAACAAGCTATAATCTCCTAGGCTTTGTCTGTCTATATAGGGAATTAAAAGCGTCTTGAATACTTACCGCTATTTAAAACTCCTAATGGCTCTTCGTTACTCTTTATGCTAAATCAACAGACAAGATGCCAAGATAACATACTTCTAACCCAAAAATTCTGAAAGTTTCTAAAGCCATAGCCTCTCCGTTTTATTAGTTTAAGTTTATTGTTGATTCCCTCG
>NZ_JADBRW010000386.1:0-2557 GCF_020247025.1 Microcystis sp. M109S1 | reverse complement strand
TTGGGGAACCAACAGACACATAAAGTGGATAGTTATCTCCTAAAATTACTCATCCATCTGCTTCTCTACCAATACCGGCCAATGTCTTTTCTACTGGCCAAATTCTGGCAGATTTTTTCTCAAAAAAACCCTTGACAAATCCCCGCACTTGACAGATACTTATATATAGAATGGGAATCCGTGCCTGCCTGCGAACCCTCTTTTTTCAGGTCAGATAAGCGTCAAGAAAATAAAAACCTGATAACCAGTCCCTAACTACCTATAAGCTTTTCAACCAATCACTAATCAACCGGTTAACCTCTGTGGGAATTTCATCGTGGGGACAATGACCGGCAGTTAGATAATATTCTGTCAGAGAAGGATAGTATTGACGGAATTTGGCCCCGCGTTCCCTAGTATTCATCCAAGGGTCCCCTTCACCCCATAACATCAACAGGGGACAGCTTAACTTTTGCAGGAGAATATCCACATTTTCCCCCCGGGGAGATTTAAACACAGAAGCAAAAACTTTGGCTGCTCCCGCATCCAGGGAAGGACGACGGATATCTTCTATTAACTGCTCAGTAATGGCACTGCGATCGAGATATACTTTCTCTAGGGTTTTGCGGATAGTTTTTGGTTGACGGGTATAGAGAAATAAGAGATAACTGGCCCAGGGTTGCAGCAGCATCGATCGCAGTAATTTTTGTGCTAAATTAGGCTGACGATTGCTTTCTGTATCGCTAAAGGGACCGGCGCTATTGAGGAGAATTAATCCCCGAACATTCTCGGAATGATTAGCAGCCACACAGAGAGAAGCGTAACCCCCCAGAGAATTACCCGCTAAAACCGTCGGTTGGCCCACAACTTCCTTGATAAAATCATTTAATTGTTGCTGCCAAAGATTGCCACTATAGACAATATCCGGTTTAGCTGATCTACCAAATCCTAACAGATCGATCGCCCATACCTCCCATTCTGAGGCTAAACCTTGCACATTTTTTCGCCAATGGTCGGTAGAAGCACCAAAACCGTGGACTAATAGTAATGGGGGTTTTCCCGCAACTCTAGTACCCGCTTGCACATAGTGTATCGAATGTCCTTGCCATTGCCAATTTTGCCTTGTCGTCAGAGCAGCTGTATTCATCTGCTGTTTTGTTAAGTAATGTGAATAATTCTTAGTCTAACCGATTGAGAAACTGGAGACAAAGCTAGAGATTTTTAGCCAAACCCCTTGACCAAAACCGCAACTTGACATATACTTATATATATAATGGGAATCCGTGCCTGCCTGCAACCCCTTCATTTTTGGGCAAATAACCCTAAAAAACACTCTTACAAAAAAATCTTGAGCGAACCCATAACCCAGAGAATTACTCCTGAATCACTGGGACAGTTTTTTCCTAATTCCGATAATAGCTATGAAGATTTTGACGATTTTACGGGGATTAATCGACGAAAATCCCTTAAGTCAGGCGGATCTAGAAGATTTACTAGAGATCGAATCCTTAAATTTTAGGGAGACTAACCCTCTCATCCTACAGGAAAGGGCGGAACTATTAACGATTCTCTGGCCGCGAGTCTGGCAAAAATGTCAGGAGTTAGGGATAAATCAGCCAAATCAGATTTTGATCAGCTGTTGGCGCTTCTGGATTCCCTGGGCGCTACAGCTACGCAACCACGCAAAACCGTTGATTCAAGGCATTTTGGCCCCCCAAGGCACGGGGAAGACCACTTTAACATCCATAATGTCGATTATTTTAGCCTATTTTGATTTAAAAGTAAATAATCTCTCTTTAGATGATATTTATAAGACCTATAATGAGCGAATAAAATTGCGTCAAAAGGATAAAAGATTGCGCTGGCGTGGTCCACCGGGTACTCATGATATAGAATTAGGAATTAAAGTTTTAGAACAGGTTTGTCAGCAAGAAAGTCCGATTTTAATCCCGCGTTTTGACAAGTCCCTGCATCGAGGACAAGGAGATAGAATTGCACCGGAACAAGTGGAACGAGTTGATATTCTTTTTTTCGAGGGTTGGTTTGTGGGCATGAATCCAGTAGAGGAAACAGTCTTTGATCATGCTCCCGATCCGATTAATAGCGAAGAAGACCGACAATTCGCCCGGGATAATAATCAAAGATTGCGAGAATATCTACCCCTCTGGTCAAAAATCGATCGCTTACTGATTCTTTATCCCCTTGACTACCGTTACAGTTTACAATGGCGACAGGCAGCCGAAGCAAAAGGAGGTATGAACCCATCAGAAATCGAGGAATTTGTCAAGTATTTTTGGAAAAGTTTACATCCGCAATTATTTCTCCCACCCCTGCTCAAACAAGCGCATCTAGTGGTAGAAATTAATCGGGATCATAGTCTGGGAAAAATCAGTAATCAGTGAAAAGAAAGCTCCGAACTTGTCACTTAACACTATTGACTGATAACTGATAAGGCTCTTCTGGTTTTCGTGTGTTAATTTTTGTTATGAATTAAAGCAAGCAAACAGCTTAAGTCGAAGATGTTCAAAATTGGTAAATCCATAACTTATTCTTTTAATAAGCTTTATTTTGGTATTCA
>NZ_JADBRW010000385.1:0-12322 GCF_020247025.1 Microcystis sp. M109S1 | reverse complement strand
ATGACAAACCTGACATCGCTTTATCCAAATTAATCGCTAACCTTAAAACAGTTAGTAGTCCCATTAATTAGAAAGGAATTTCCGGATTTGGCGGCAAAGTATTTCTACAATAAACCTTATTTTTGGACGGGAGCTTATTTCTTGGCTAGTTGTGGAGGTGTTACCATCGAACAACTAAAAAAATACGTCGAGAACCAAAACTCCCCGAAAGTGGAAACGCTACCGCGTTAGTTTCATTCTGGTCGCGATTCATATCCC
Source organism: Microcystis sp. M109S1 (assembly GCF_020247025.1). NCBI lineage: Bacteria > Bacillati > Cyanobacteriota > Cyanophyceae > Chroococcales > Microcystaceae > Microcystis > Microcystis sp. M109S1. The sequence continues at coordinate 12,064 of NZ_JADBRW010000385.1, read as the reverse complement.
GTTAACCGCTACGCGGTTTAACGGGAGTCCTCTCGCGACCTTGAGATAGATATAATTTTTAATAAATCTTTACATTCCTCTCTCCGACCAGCGACTCACCAAGACTTTATCCTCTTGTTGCCAGAAGACCCTATCGGTCTATACCGTTTTTAAATGTACGAATCAAGGGTTCGCAGGCAGGCAGGGATTCCCATTATACAAGAAGTATAGGGCAAGTCTCCGATTTTGTCAAGGGTTTTGGCCAAAAAAAAATCGCCTCTGGGAGGCGGGGGTGAAAGGTATCACCCTAGAGAAATATTAAACGCCAAAAGACTTACCACAGCCGCAGGTTTGACTGGCGTTGGGATTAGTGAATTGGAAACCACCGCCGATCATCGCGTTGCTGTAATCTAACATGAGACCGTAGAGATAGAGCAGACTTTTTTTATCAGAGACAATTTTAAAGCCATCGTAATCGAAAACCTCATCTTGAGGGCCAATATTGCTAGGATGCTCAAAATCCATCATATAGGACATTCCCGAACAACCACCTTGACGCACACCCACGCGCAGACATAAATCCTTGCCCTGTTGCTCTTTGAGCATGGTAAGGTGTTTGAGGGCAGCCTCACTGAGTAAAATTCCTTTTTCTTGAGTCTGAGTAGCTTGTGTCATTTTTAGCAGGAACTCCTAAACGCATTTGAAGGGGATAGATACAATTTTGCCTTCTTCTGTCCATCTTAACGATAGTCGAGGACTGATGACTGGATTACTGTTTACTTTTCCCGGTCTCGCAGGAGTTATAGGGCAAAAAAAGCAAAAAACTGGGATTATTAATTAAATAGCGTTGCCAGAGACGACTAGGTTCTTAAAACAAACCATAGAGCCATTCTCAGCCGATTTTCGTCACCCAGCCGGGTGCTTGAGACAATTCGCCTTCCCTGGGGGGACGAAAATCAAATCAGGAAAACACTGCTTTGAGGATGCCGAAAAAGCAGCCAGAAAATATCAAAAGAAATTCACCTTTCTAAGCGGAGATTAGCGCCACTGCTATCGGTGCGATAAACCCAAGTTTTTTGCTTATCAGTCAGAATAATTCGCCATCCTTGCACCAGTGCTTGGGTACAGAATTCTCCCGGTTTAGCTAATCCTAAACAACCATCGGGCCAGGTTTGTGGTTGTGCTGCTTGAATTTGCAAGCGATTAACGGATATATTGGTTTTCCGACTCAAATCTTGACGGGTAGCGGCGATGACCGAATTAGGTGGCTCAGGAGATGCTAAACTAGGTGGTGCTAAGAGGAGAGAAAGCAGGCTAATTAGCATTAAAGTGCCAGTTGATACCCGAACAATTCTCGTTTTACCGATTGGTACTTGCTGGCTTTGGCTAAAATTTTTTCTAGATATCATCTTTAGTCCTGTCTCTTTCCTGGGAGTGATAGTCTGAGCGAATCTTCCTGTTTATAACCAGTGTAACCGATACTATGTTCCCTCTCTGGTTTTCGAGCAGAAGCAGCAGTCACTCTCAGTTTTCGTTGCCATCTCCTGAAAACTTCCGTCTCTTTAAGTGGCGATGGCGATTAAAATAGATGAGTATGAACTATCTTAGATGGATGGACTTATGTTATCTTTTTTCCTCCGTTGGTTGATTACCGCCGTCTCTTTATTGATTACAGCGCGAATAGTACCCGGTATAGAAATTAAAGATTTTACCGTGGCTTTGATAGCTGCTGTCGCTTTGGGTTTAATTAATGCTATCATTAGACCCCTGTTGATTCTTTTTACCCTGCCTTTAACTATTTTGACCCTAGGGTTATTTATTTTTGTGGTCAATGCCATTTCCTTTTCTTTAGCCTCCTATTTTATCAGTGGCTTTGAGGTAAAATCATTTTTTGCCGCTTTATTCGGTTCGATCGTGGTTTCGATAATTTCAGGAGTTTTAAATGGTTTTTTCGTTGACTAAAGTGGGCAATAATTCGTTTGTTTAAAACAGCTTGACTTACTCTGATCTAGAGACGTTGATTATAACAACGTCTCTCTAGTTTTTGGTAAATAGCGATAGTTTTTATTTGAGAATCAGGGAATTAAATTGACAAAAAGATTGACAAAAATTATCGTTTGTGTTAAACAAGTTATATCGATTATTTACCAGAGGGCTTTAGGGTATGTTTATTATTTTATGTATGAGATCGCTTAGAACTACACCCAGAAAATCTCTACGGATTTACCGTGGCTTTTGTCGTTAAAAATCAGGAAAATTTAATCCCCAAATTTCCATATCAAGCACCGAGAGCAAGTTCAATTACTATTAGAATAGTAACTTTTTGTGAAGATTTGGCTAACCGGGATGATCCGATCAGACAAAACAAATATAATCATCTTAATTAGATGACTAATGAGCTTTCTCGATCATCTTTCCAGACAGCATAACTGCAAGAGTGTAGAAGGGAATTGTTGAGCTAAGGAGATTAACTAATCTCAAGTCAATTTTTCTTGTCTGTGTTAGCTTGAGAGACACAATCATCGCAGCAAAAGTTTTTTCATTCAATTTAGAGGTTTTAAAATGACTAACAATCAGGAAAATCTTAGCAAAGAAAACAAAATTTATACAGTTCTCAGTATCGGTCAAAGAGGAGCAGGAAAAACAGTTTTCCTAGCGGCATCTTATCAGACTTTCAAAAATCAAGCAACTTCGGGAAATCTGGCTAATATTGTCTTCAGATCTCAAGAGGAAGAAAGCGAAGAAGATATTGAAAAAATTCTCAATTATGTCGCTAGAACAGGTCAATATCCCCCCGCCACTTTAAAAATCAGTAACTTTGATTTTAGTTTAGAGAAAAAAAGCGGTGATCGATCGGATAAAATAGCGACAATTCGCTGGTGGGATATACCGGGAGAAAGTTGTCAAATCTATAATTTAGCCTTTGTCAATATGGCTTTACAGGCTAATGCTTGTTTACTGTTTTTAGAAGCAGCAAGTTTATTAAATGATTCAGACAAGCATAATAATTACCTGAAAATTTTTCAAACCTTGATCGAGATAATTAACCATAATAAAACTAGGTTTAATTTAGGCATTATTATCAGCAAATGCGATCTAGTTGTCTCTGACCAAAAATGCTGGCAAAACCTACAATTAAAAGTCAAAGAATTAGAGCAAAAACTGCGAGAGCAAAAAGTTAATCACCGTTTTTTTTACTCAACAGTTTTAATTGATTCCCAGCAAGGCACACTGCAAGCAAATCAAGCTTTAGACTCCCTATCTTGGTTATTGTCTCAAATCGATCAACAACTGGTAAACTTTTCCTAAATGACCAGCACTATATCCGATCCATTTGCAGCAAGATTAGTAAAAAAATCTCTCAAAAATCTGCTGACTGCCTTATAACAGTCATCTTAATGGTGAGGTGTGAAGTTTTCGTTTTGGGGAGTCGGCACCAAATTAGGTGACAGTTCATCTTGAGGAGAAATGCCGTCAAATATCTCCCCAAAAACTAGAAACAAGACACAATTGTGTTAAAATTATTTATAACAGCGCACAGGAGCGCTTAAAGGTTACAGATCATGTCCTTGATCGTTGAACAACTGATTTATAGCAGTTTCTCACAACTGGGATTTAAATATATCGCTAGTGTCAATGTCCCCCTAGGGATTCAACAGTTTTTTTATCAACATATAGTCTCTCAGTTATGGGACACCTATAATCCTCCAGACAGGAAATTTAAAGGAGTCTATATCTATCAAATTGACTCCCATAACACCCTCTTTGGTTGGTTAATTAACGATGGTAAGGATGAATTTGGTCGTGGGGACATCCCCTACTTTCATTGTTATTATTTACAGAAACTACTCGACTCGAAACAACTGTTTAAAATCCTTGCCTGTCTAGAAGCAGGCCCCCTAAAACGTATTTCCAGAGATGAGGCTAAAATCTCCCTTGACCCCGTAATTTTAGCCGACAATTATCAGGCAAATGCCTTTGAATTAGGGATTAAACTTTCTAAAGATATTCGTCTGTTTAGCCACCGGCAACTGCGGGAAGAAAAACCCCTGCAATGGTTTATCTCCTCGAAAGAAACCAAAGAACGACAAAAACCCACCGATAATAACTATGATAACTCTAAAAATACCTTACCTAGGGAACCAAATTATCAGGTAGAAATTGCCAAAATCCTGCAAGAATTAGCCGAAAAACCGCTCGCTATTGAGGGGATCATGCTTGTTTCTCCCCAGGGTCAACCTTTGACTGATTCCATCGGCATGGAACACAATAGTGCTTTAATCTTAGCAGGAACAATGCTCTATCTTGCCAATAACACAAAAGAGGAATTAAGCTGGTCTGATCTGGAACAAATTGCTATTCGCAGTCCCCAGGGTCATCTGATCTTAACCCCTTGCAGTGACCAAGCTTTTCTTTTAGTGAAAACTGGCAAAACGATCACGGGATTGTTAGAGGTAGAAATCCAGAAAACTCTCTCAAAATTACAAAAAATTCTCGCTATCTCTAACCCCACCCCCCAAACTCCTCTCTTAAATCCCGCAGCTAATCCCTTCCTTGATTCCGTTGTAGAAGAATTCGAGATCGTCCTCGAAACCGAAGATTCAGTAATCAGTAATCAGTAATCAGTAATCAGTGATCAGTAATCAGTGATCAGTAATCAGTAGTCAGGAGACAGGAGACAGGAGACAGGAGACAGGAGATTATTTTTATTTATACTTCCCACACCCTACACCCTACACCCCACACCCTACACCCTACACCCCACACCCTACACCCTACACCCTACACCCCACACCCTACACCCCACACCCCACACCCTACACCCTGATCACTAAAAACCGATGAACCAATTAAACTTAGAAGTTGCGGGAAAAAAAGAACGTTTAGATGCTTGGATGGGGTCACAATTGCCCGATTTATCGAGATCGAGGCTGCAAAAACTGATAGAACAGGGATATATACAGTTAAATGGTCAAATTTGCACTAATAAAAATACTAAAGTTGGTCAAGGCGATCGCTTAAAGATTACCATTCCCGACAGTCAACCCCTGGAATTAACCGCCGAGGCGATCGAGCTTGATATTCTTTACGAAGACGAATATCTGATTATTATCAATAAACCTGCCGATTTAGTGGTTCATCCGGCTCCCGGCCACGAATCAGGAACCTTGGTCAACGCTTTACTGCATCACTGCCCGAATTTAGCCGGAATTGGTGGAATTCAACGCCCTGGTATAGTCCACCGCTTAGATAAGGATACCACGGGTGCGATCGTTATTGCCAAAACCGACCAGTCCCATCAACACCTACAGGCACAATTAAAAACCAAAACTGCCCGCCGGGAATACATGGCCCTCGTCCACGGTGTCCCCAAAACGGAGACAGGTACAATTGATCTGCCCATCGGTCGTCACCGCAGCGATCGCCAAAAGATGGCGATTATTGCCGTGGAAAAAGGAGGTAGAAATGCCGTCACTCACTGGCAAGTCAAGGAAAGACTGGGCAACTACACCTTAATGGAATTTCGCCTAGAAACTGGCAGAACTCATCAAATTCGCGTTCATAGCAGCCAAATCGGTCATCCGATTCTTGGGGATCCCCTCTATAGTTCAGGTCGTTCCATCGGGATTAATCTACCCGGGCAATTACTCCATGCCCATCGTTTAATTTTAGTACATCCGGTCACGGGAGAGAGCCTAGAAGCGATCGCCCCCTTACCCGCTATTTTCCCGAAAGTTTTAGGTATTTTACGGCAGAGAAACCCCTAGCGCACAAATTGGGGCATAATCTCCGCTGCTGTCCATAATCCGTAGATACCGCGACGATGTAGGGAAACCCCCGCTTTCAGATAACCAAAAGCTGGCCCGCAGACATTAGCCGCCATACTGGTTTCATCACCCAAAGTGAAGGTATGGGTGGAAATTTTGCCTTCAAAAGTCCGCCCCGTGACTTTAACATTGGTACTCAAGGGCTTTTTCGGGTTGCGCGTATCCACCACACCCCCGACGGAAACCCGATCGCGTCCACAAATTCCGGCTAATTCCAGCATAATATCGTCTGCGTGTTCCATATTTTCGAGGCTGAGAATGCCATTGGTTTTATTTAACAGCATTTCCACTTCCGCGTCACTCATCTGGTGGGCTGTTTCTGGGTCGTAACCGGGTAAATGGGCGATATCTTCGCGAATAGTGGCACGATAAGCCTCCCAGTTGGCGATTCCCACGCCAAAGGTAATTTTAACGCTATGAATCTCCCCATAACTCTGGGCTGCTAGGGCGGCAGCCGCAGTTAACAGTCCGGGGGTAGCACCGCAGCCCGTCATGTAGGTGATGCCGGCGGCTTCTAGGTCTGCTTGTAGTGCTAAGATTTGTTCCATGGCGCTGGTGCGTTTGAGGGCATCGACTAAAACTCCGCGCCAACCTAAGCGAATGAAAGTTTTAGCGATATCGGCCATGAAATTGTTAGGTAAATTCGGTAAGGCGAGAAAATAGCCTTCTACGTCGGCAGTTTTGATTAATTCCTCGATACTGTTCTCGCTGAGACTGCCGTAATTTTCCAGATAACCGATCGAACCCTGGTCATGATAAATTTTGTTACAGGTATTGACATCTAGACCGTCTTTGTGGTAAGCAAAACCGGCTTTATCGGCGGCGGCAGTCCAAAGCATTTCCTGTTTGGGGGCGAGAATTCTAGCGGCAGCCTGTCCTAAACCACCAAAACCTAAAACACCGATCCGAATGCGATCGCTGGCTATTTGTTTATTCATATCTGTTCTGATTCCTATAGACAAAATTCTATGATCTCGGCGGTCGTGGTTCGCCGTTGCATCTCCTTTATTTTCAATCTATCGCTTCAGGTCGTCTTTTTTGTGTAGTTTTGTTAAATTATGCCTCCTCGGTCAAGGTTCGCCCTTGACGATGAAGAAAAGTTACGGGAAACTTACAAAAAATGAAAGTGGCTGGGTGAGATAATATAAAGTTTTGCTAAAATTTTAACCAGATTGCTACGATTAGCAAACTATCGTAAATTAAAACGATAGGGAGCTTTGCAAACCCCAGATCACGCTGAGAAGAGCTATGAGCATGGAAAGCCTAGAGTTTATCATCTATCCCGATGGTCGCGTCATGGAAAAGGTGACAGGCATAGTCGGTTCATCTTGTCAAGAGGTGACGGCGGCGATCGAGGCACAACTCGGGCAGCTGATGTCTCAAGAGAAAACCTCGGATTATTACCATCAAACCGTCAGCCAGTCAGAGAAAGTCAGCAACAAAGCCACTTTTAGCGACTGGTAATTTTTCATCTTTCCCAATCCCTTTATTTAAGCCACTGAAAAACCATGTCACACTTTAGCAATATCAAAACCAAAATCCGCGATCTATCCTACCTAAAAGCCGCCCTGAGCGATATGGGGATGGAATGGAAAGAGGGTTCTCACCCTGTCAAAGGTTATCAAGGTCAAACTTTAACCGCAGAGGTGGTAATTGAACAAGATAACAATTACGATATCGGTTTTCGCTGGAATGGTAACGAGTACGAGTTAGTTGCCGATTTGCAATACTGGCAACAACCCCTAACCGTAGAAGGATTTTTAAGAAAAGTAAATCAAGGTTATGCCTACCACACCATTCTGGCAGAAACTGCTAAACAGGGTTTTCAGGTGGCAGCACAGGAAAAAAATACTGATGGTTCTATTCGTCTAGTGGTACAACGTTGGAGTGCCTAATGGCTGATTTTTCTCCCGAACGCTCTGGTTTTGAACCAGAGTTGGGGGGATTCCTAAGAGATTCCCCCGATCGCACCGGTTTTGAACCTGAATTGGGCGGTTTACTGCGCCAGAAAGCGGTTTACGTCGATGAGGTCACTTGTATCGGTTGTAAACACTGCGCCCACGTTGCCCCCAATACCTTTTTTATTGAAGGTGAATACGGTCGCTCTCGCGTCTATAATCAGGACGGTGACGAGGAAGAAATTATTCAAGAAGCGATCGAGACTTGTCCGGTTAACTGTATTCACTGGGTTAATTATCATCAGTTGTCATCCCTTGAGGAAGAACGCAAACATCAAGTGATTAAACAGTTAGGTTTTCCTCAGATTCACAAGAAATTTAGCCCCGCAGATTTAGACATTTAGGGTGGATAGGTGCAGCCTGATCCATCCATTATTTCCTAGCAGTCATGGCAGCGGTTCTCGATCGAATCTGCTACAGTTCTCAGGGGAAATAATCCTAAATCCGTTGAGTATAGGCTACCTATCAGGATAGGCAAGAGGCAAGAGGCAACCCCCCCTGCCCCCCGACATCGGGGGGGTAGGAGGAATAGATAATCAGTCTTTAATAACTGGATTTAGTATAATCCTATCTCGGATTTTAACGATAATGAATACCCAACTGATTGATTCTCTCGCACGAATTATTCTCTCTCTCTCCGAGGAAGAAAGAGAGTTACTGAATCGAAAAATTGAGAGCGAACAACGGGAAAATTTGCAGATTAACGCTCAAATTTTGGATTTAGAAAACCGTGTCAAGCAATACGAAAATCAATATCGCATGAGTTCGGAAGAATTCTATCCTAGATTTCGTTCCGGTGAGCTAGGGGACGATATGGATTATTTCGAGTGGAATGTTTATTATGAAATGCTATTGGCAGCTAGAAAAGAGATAGGTTTACGGTGGAATTAGATGGAGATAGTCGATTATATTCCCCTAGTTAAACGGAAATTATCCGAGAGTTCGATCGTCAAGTCTTTTACGATTGTCGATGAAAGAATTTTATTCGATCGAGGCTATTTCCGAGCGAGAGTCCTTTTAACGAACGGAGATTTTTTAGAAATTGCTGAAGCTTTTACCTCGATCGATCAACGCATCGTTACGATAAGCTATCGCTATCAATGGATGGACGCAAGCAAACAGAAGTTAAGAAAACGCTGGGATAACGTGGAACATTTTCCCGATCTAGCCAATTTTCCCGATCATGTCCATGTGGGAGACGAGTTAAACGTTCAACCAAGCGAATCTAGAAATATTTTACAAATTATCACCGTAATCGAGCGCGAGATCGAGATTTTGTAAACATAACGCGTCCTAGAGCGAAACCAACTCCTATAACTCGCCAAATCCTGAGCAAGTTGCGAGAATTATCCGATTGGAGGATAAATACCTGACTATTTCCCGAAATATTGATCCATGAAAAGTAACGCTCCGACTTATCGGATTTTCTTTCGCTATAATAAACCTATCCCTCTCAAATAACCACAAGGATACAAATGCCAGCCATATCCATGTTTTACGGAATTATTATTTATATGTACTTCATGGACAATAAACAACACCATAAACCTCACATTCATGCTAGATATCAAAATTCGGAAGTCATTGTCGCCATTCCAGATGGAGAAATTCTTGAAGGCTCTATTCCTAATGCTAAAATGAAATTACTTTCCGCTTGGATCGAGATTCATCAAGATGAATTGATGGCTAACTGGGAACTCGCTATTTCAGGACAACAACCGTATAAAATTGAACCACTGAGATAAATGATGAATCCTAGAGTTAAAGAAGTTATCCCTTTGCCCAACTATCAATTACAACTCATCTTTACTAATGAAGAAAAGAAAATTTATGATTGTTCACCACTGCTCGATTTTGGCATCTTTCAAGAACTTAAAAACCAACATTATTTTAATCAAGTAAAAGTTCTAGATGGTACGGTAACTTGGCCGAACGAACAAGATATCTGTCCGGATACTCTGTATCTTGACTCCATTTCCCAAACCTAGAACAGTTCGATCGAGGAAACCCAACAACAAAAGTAACGCTCCCACTGATCAGATTTTCTTTCGCTACAGCCTTTCTCAGAAAGATGAGGTTAGTTATTGTTGCTAAAATACTTGATGAGTAAGGATTAATTTGTACTTCATCTCTAGGAGAAAGAGTGAGAAATTTTCTATTTACCCAGTGATTACTGTGGGGAGGGAAAAGTTAGAGGCAATCGGGGCAAAATGATAAGTATTTTATATGCAAATACCTTCAATACTTAAAAATATTTAAATTTACCTGAAATGTCGGCTTGAAGGCTCTCGGTTTTACCTCGGAGATGAAAGGTTCCGCCAGCATAGAAATAGCGAAGCACGATTGACAACTCAATTCTTAGCGTGCTAGAATAGTTTGCGTAGTAGGTCGGCACGCAAGATGTTCATTTTAGAGTACAAGCTTAGAGGAAAACCATCTCAATATCAAGCCATTGATGAGGCAATTCGGACAGTTCAGTTTGTTCGGAATAAATGCCTTAGATATTGGGAAGATAACAAAGGTGTAGGACAAAAGGATATTTATCGATACACAACCGAATTAAGAAACGAATATTCTTTCGTCAAAGACCTTAACTCTACAGCTTGTCAACAGGCGTGCGAACGGACTTGGACTGCTATTTTAAGGTTCTATAACAACTGTAAAAACCAAATCCCTGGCAAAAAGGGATACCCTAAATACTCTAAACGTACTCATTCTATTGAGTTTAAAAAATCCGGCTGGAAGATTAATCGAGATACCAAAAGAATAACTTTCACCGATGGTAAAAACATCGGAGAGTTAAAACTAATTGGTAGTCGAGACTTGTTCTGTTTCCAAGAATGGCAAATTCAAAGGGTGAGAATAGTTAAACGTGCTGACGGGTATTATGGCCAGTTAATGTTAAAACTTGACGTGAGAGATATAACCCCAAAATTAGAGCCTACCAAAAAATGTGTAGGTTTAGACATGGGACTAAAGTATCTTTATGCCGATAGCGACAACAATACAGTAGAACCTCCTAAATATTATCGAAAAGCAGAGAAGCGTCTTAATAAACTAAATAGGAGAAAATCTCAAAAGTTTAGAAGAGGGCAACAGCAGTCTAATAATTACAAAAAGGCTAGACAAAAGTACGCTAAGGGACATTTAAAAGTAAGTAGGCAGCGAGAAGAGTTTGCTAAAAAATTGGCACTCCGTTTAATTCAGTCAAACGACTTGATAGCTTATGAAGATTTAAAAGTCAAGAACCTTGTGCGTAATCGAAAACTAGCCAAGAGTATCAATGACGCTGGCTGGTCACAATTAAGAAAATGGATTGAGTATTTTGGCATTAAATACGGCAGATTGACTATTGCTGTTAATCCCGCCTATACTAGCCAAGAATGCTTTAATTGTGGCAAGTTAATTAAAAAGTCTCTATCGGTTAGAACCCATGTTTGTTCTTGCGGATATGTAGAAGATAGAGACAAAATGGCGGCATTAAATATACTCAAAAAAGCTACGATAGGGCATATCGGAAGTTGGTCATCAGACCTAAACGCTTGGGGAGATTTAAGCTCTATTTTGGTTGGTAGCAATACCTGTCAAGACAACTTGAGTCAGTGAACCAAGAATCCCTCGCATGAGCGCGACGGGAGTGTCAAAATTGGTAATATTTATTAACTAAAATTCTCTAAAGCTTCAAACTGACGTAAAGCAAGACTAGAACCTTGATTCCAGCCTAATTCTACATAATAGGGAAAAAGTTTCTTGATATTTATATCGGGAAAGAGACGACTATTTTCGCTTTCTTGATAACCGTCTTCTCTGAACAGATATATTTTTAATTCTTCCTGACGATAAACCCACAATTCAGGGATTTTTAGCAATTGATAGGCCTCTACATCAGTCAGAGAAGTAAAATCCACTTCTATAGCTAAATCGGGAGGAGGATCAACAGTTAAATCAATTCTTTCTTTGCCTAAAATTGCCTGTCTATTATCAATATAAAAACAAGTATCTGGTTCTACTCCCGCTTCTCCCAGCATTTTCAAGGTAATCGGATCAAAACATTGCCAGTCTTTACCTTGACGACGGAGGATAATTTTTACTAAATCCCTTAATGTATCAACACGATTGCCATGACTTGGTAAAGGAGACATAAGCCGAATTTCTTGCGTTTTGCGATTAAAATAGAGTTTGGGATAGGTTTTCTGGAGACGTAAACTCAGCAATCTTTCGTAATCTTCCCAAGTCTGATGAGGGAAAATAACCTGATTACCTGGAGATAAAGATAAAGTATTTTCGTTGAGAGTAATT
>NZ_JADBRW010000384.1:0-4399 GCF_020247025.1 Microcystis sp. M109S1 | reverse complement strand
GTCAGTCTGTAGAGCGACCATAAGACCAGAACAGAGTAAATCTGTTAAGGCAGGTGCGGAACCCCGCAAGGGAAAGAAGCAGAAACCTAAATCGTGAGGTTTGGGAATCACCGTCCGTTTACGGCGGTGAGGATGTCAATGCTTATCTCCTAGATCGATCAATGGGAGGGATGGATAGATAATTATCACCACTCCTAAAATCTAACATTTCTACGGGGTTGTGTAAATAATTAGTCTTCAATAACTGGATTTAGTCTAAATATTGTAGGCTGTTTTTGTAGGTGATGCAATCCTTACCAACTGACGACATTCTGTTTTAATGGCTTGTTGTAGTTCTTGTGCCTCTGAATCGCTTAAAATGCCTGAAAACTTGGCCAGAGGATGACTGTTGCCTGTTGCCTGAACTCGATGTAAAAAATCTAACACGGTTTCTATTAGATCATCAGGTGCTTGTTCGAGTTCTTGAATTAATTGTTGACGATGGTTCATAGACAGTCTGAACGAGTAATACAGTAAATGTGATGACTACCTTGAATTCTCAATGACGTTCTCAAATTTTGGCGAACTTTTTCCCAGAAATAGATTTTAATTGACTCATCTGAATTTCGGAGATTATTCGATCGCCTAGTAATATTGTACGATGATAATCGTTGCCGTTGCCTCTGGATTGGTAATTCTGCCATCTTTCGGGAGTGATAGAATGCGAAGTATCCCCCGCAACAAGGAATTTAGTTTATGAGTCAATCGGGAGAAACCGTCACCTATTCCCTAGAAGCCATCCTGACGCGGATCGAGGGAAAGATCGATCGAATCGATGATCGCCTGACAAAACTAGAGGTAGGACAGGCAAAATTAATCGAGAAAGTCGAGGGAATGGATAAGCGGTTAGAAAGGCTAGAAAACGAACAATCGGGGCTAGTTAGGGATATATCCGATTTAAAAGGGGCGAAATCGCTGATTATCCCCGTAACCGTCGCAATTATTACCGCCATACTCACGGTTTTCCTTCGCTCTTTACCCTCTCCCTAGACGAATCGCGCCCGGCCCAGAAATTGCCAAGTGTAGCGGAACGATCGCCAGCTTGCGGGGGTTAGGGAGATGGGCAGAAATTCCTTTTCCATTCGCCCGCGGGTAAGCTGTTGACTATCTAAATTACTGGTTAAGACTGTCTATGCGCGCCGGAGTTGGGAGCGGGGAGAGGTAGTTCGAGCATTTGTACTAAACTTTTCAAGACCCGGTTTAAAGGCAGTACAGCTTATCTATACCAGGATTTCGGCAAAACATGAAAATTATCGCCTACACCTATACCAATCCCCTGCTCGATAGTCCCCCCGATAACTCGATTTCGACCTATTCTCCCGAACAAGTGTATCAGGATTTTGGCGATCGCTCACAACGGCAGCAACTGCTCCGCGATTGTCAAGGGACTCCCCCCCGACTGCTGATCCTGCGTCGTCTAGCAGAATTGGGAGACAATGGCACAGAAGTTAGCAAAATTTTACAATCCTTAGAAGCCCTCGACATAGATATAATTGCCCTAGAAGACCCGGATTATAAGCTGAATTTTGCCAAGATTCTGCAAGAAATATCAAAAAACGAACTAAGTAACCGTTTAAAAGCAGGTCACGCTCACAATCGTCTGCAAGCTTTGCCTCCCCCCGGAAAAGCACCCTACGGTTATCGTCGTGGCAAGGAGCGTTATATACTCGATCGCAGTACCGCACCAGTAGTCAAAGACTTTTTTGATCGCTTTTTGATTTCCGCTTCCCTGCGTTCCACGGTGCGCTATCTAGAAAAACGCTACGGCAAGAAGATATCGGTAGCCACTGCCCATAAATGGCTGAATAATCCCGTTTATCGCGGCGATTTGTGCTATCTCGGTCAAGATATTATCCCCGATACCCACACCCCGATTATCTCCCGGGAAGAAGCGGCCCAGATCGATCGCATCCTGAGAAATAATCGCAAATTACCCCCCCGCAGTGCCAGCGCCCCGCGTTCCTTAGCGGGTTTAGTCCTCTGTAGTCAATGTCAATCGGGGATGACGATTACCAAAGTGACGGCGCGAGGAAAAGGCACAGAATACCTCTATTTGCGACCTTTGCAATGTCCCCGGACAAAAAAATGTTCGGCGATCGCTTATGAAAAAATTCTTGATAGCACAATCGAGCGCATTTGTCAAGACCTACCACCGACGATCGCTCAGATATCTTTACCGGATTTAGAGGGGATCAAACGGGGAATGAGCGAGGAAATAGGGCAAAAAAACGATATTTTGTCGCAATTGCCCTCCCTAGAAGCGGCGGGAATTTTAGATCAAGAAACGGCTAATCTACGGGCCTATAAACTGAAAAACGAGATCGCGCAGATTCAAGGACGTTTAGACCAATTACCCCCCGATAACCTGACTATTATCGCTCGTGCCGTTGCTTTTCCGCAATTTTGGCGAGATTTATCGGAAATCGAGCGCCGTTTTTATTTTCGCGAGTTTATCCGTCACATCGAAATCGAGAGGGAAACGGCTAATAATTGGCATTTACGTTTAATATTCGTTTTTTAACAATCTTGGACAATCTTAAAGTTAGCTAAAAATTGAGGAATGTTTGAGCGATCAATGCTAAGAAAAAGGCAAACAGCGATCGATCTCAACTATGAGCAATAACAAAAGATTAACTAGGTATAAAAAAGGGCGAAAATCCTCCCAGACAAAACCCCACCTTTACGATTACCACTATAACCAACCCGGGACGATGCCGGGGTTAATCACCATCGATGAAAATGCCGTTACTACCGAGATATTTTTAATTAATTATAATTCTCAACAAGCCACTATAGTTAATAATCTCTTACCTCAAGACTGTCTTAAATATTTATCCAATGATTCCATCTCTTGGATCGATATCGTCGGTTTGGGTAATGAAGATAAACTGCAAGAGTTGGGGGAAATTTTTCATTTACATCCCTTAACCCTTGAGGATATAGTCAGTATTCCCCAAAGACCAAAAGTGGAAGAATGCGATAATTATATTTTAATTATAGTGCCAATGGCCATCCTGATCGATCATCAGGGTTTTTTGTTAGAACAAATCAGTTTAATAGTCGGGAAGAATTATATTTTAACCGTGCAGGAAGAAGGACAATACGATTCTTTAGAGGGAGTTAGGGAAAGAATCCGTTTGAATAAAGGTTCCATCCGGCAGCAAAAATCGGGTTATTTAGCCTACTCGATTTGGGATGCAATTATTGACGGTTATTTTCCTGTTTTAGAGTCCTACGGAGAAAGAATCGAGGAGTTAGAAAACGAAATTTTAGCTAGTCCCACGGAACAGACTTTATCAAAAATTTACCAACTACGTCAGGAATTACTCTCCCTGCGACGGGCAATTTGGCCGCAAAGGGACACCCTCAATGCGCTTTTACGGGATGAGTATATTGTCATCGATACAACGATTAAACCCTATCTACGAGACTGTTATGACCATGTAGTACAAATCCTCGATGTTATCGAAAATTACCGGGAATTTGCCAATGGTTTAATGGATTTTTACCTGTCTTCCGTGAGTAATAAAATGAACGAGATTATGAAAACTTTAACGGTAATCTCGACGATTTTTATCCCGCTCACCTTCATTGTCGGTATTTATGGCATGAACTTTAATCCTGATAAATCCCCCTATAATATGCCCGAATTAGAATGGTATTGGGGCTATGCGTTCGTCTGGGTGTTGATGCTAACCGTTGCTTTCAGTTTAATCATTTTCTTTTGGCGACGCGGCTGGTTTAAGAACCTATCGACAGCGAAGAAAAGATAAACTGTTAAGCAGATTAGACAGACCGGACTTCATTGCCGGCATCTAGCAAGAGAAAATGGCTATTGCAGAGAAATTAATAGTTTAGTGTCTACGGTATTTTTTAACACTTTCAGTTGATGGCTTCTCATTTTGTCCAACCAACTATAGTGCTGGCTGTGACATTGATAGACGATATCGATGTCACCAATCTCTGACTTAACCTGAGCCAAGTAGTTTTCTAGTTCGCTAATTTTCATAACCAATCTCGCTTGCGCTGAAGGACATCAACCCTAAACCAAGAATTATCGCTAAAGGATAGGGGTGACTACAGTTATTATTATAGGCCGATCATAATTACTAAAAAAGTTCTTATCTAACAAAGTTAGCTAATGTCAGGGTTAGATGATATTAGCGAAGTTTCTTTCTAGTCGTCTAGGGGGCAGTGCCATTCCTAGGTAGGGTCTGCAGCAAAAAGTTTTTCGTGGGGGTAGGGTGTGGGGTGTGGGGTGTGGGGTGTGGGGTTTTACCCATTTTCAGGGGGTCAATTACCTAATTTTCAGGGAAAAAGTGCCTAAATTTCCCCCCCGAACACTCCAATGGCTGGCACT
>NZ_JADBRW010000383.1:0-8773 GCF_020247025.1 Microcystis sp. M109S1 | reverse complement strand
ACTTAAGTAGGGAGGCACAATTATTTGTAGGATGGGTTAGCGGTAGCGTAACCCATGCGGGAGTTGGGTTTCATGCTTCAACCCAACCTACGTTCATCTTATATTTAATTCCACCCACCTACTTAAGGCAATCGATGAAACTTCTCTACTCCATTGCAGCACGCTGGCATTAGGTTGGGGACGTGCTAACTCGCTGATCATGTTAGTATCACACAGGAATGTCATTTAAGCTTTCTGCAAATGGATTAGAACGATCTTGGCGAGGAGGAACTTCTATAGTATAGTTTTCTTCAGCACAAATTTGTCGCAATTCTGCTAAAGCTTGGGCTAGGTTATCAAAATCTGTGGCTCTTCTGGTTTCTGTGTGGAAACGAGGTCTATACTGATACTTTCTTCCGCAAAATAGCCCTAAAAGTCCTGCCCGATCAGCATTTCACGATTCTATAAGCAAAAATTATCACACAAAGTCGAGAAGAGCCAATCTGTTTGAGTTTCATGTGCAACTAATTTCTTCTCTAAGAGCAATCTTTCTTCTTCAGAAAGGGATTGGATAATTTGGACGAGAGATTCAATCAATTTGGCATTCATGTTTTTTTCCTCTTTCCACTCATATTTCTGCTCCCCAAAACGAAAAGATAACTGCTGTATTTAAATTTTTACAGTTTATTTTAAATAAATCAAGAGATTTAACCCCGGAATCGTGCGCGAGAGAGTCCAGATAAGGAGAGTAATATAAAAGATGCCGATACCCCATTGATACCAAACTAAAAAAGAAATGATAGCGGGTAATTCTTGATCGCGAACTCGCCAATCATTAAAGCCTAATTTTAGCAAATTATTGAGACTTAAATCGTAATAATTTAACCAATTCCAACGCTTTTGCCAAGAAATAGGAGTATAACGATCGCGAAAGAGGGGAAATTCGGGAACCACGGGTAAACGGGTGATTAATAAGCGTAATTGTCGCATACTACCATCTTGCAGGAAATAGGAACTATCCATTAAATCGTGATAGCGTCCCCGACGATAAAGTTCGATAACTAAAATTAAGGGTAATGGGACAAGAATTAGGGCAATGGCTGTTAAAGTTAGTAGGGGACGACTGGCAGATTGCAGGATATTAAACACACCTGAAAGGGTGAGAATAATATAGCTAGTTACCATACAAAAGATTTCATAACGATTAGGAATTACCGGTTTAGGAGTGAGACGACGCACGCGATCAATTAACCAAAATAAACAGCCAAAATAGGCAAAAATTATGATTCCTGTACCGAAAACTAAACTAAAATTTGTACCATCTTGACTTAAGAGTAATAGTAAAGCAAGGAAAGAAGTATGCAGAAAATCAGCTAACCAAGTGAGGTTAATTAGGCGAATAATTGAGATATTATTCAGTTTTTGTTTTAACTGTTGAAATCGCAATTTTTCGGTTTTGTATTCAATTTGATTGGCATCGGCAATTTGTTCTAGGGAGCGAAAATTACGAACTAAATTTCTTAAAACTGTTTCATTTCCTGTTAAGTTTGGTAAATAAACTGCTTGACCAATTACTCCTCTATCTCCTAGTATTTTCGCTTTATCGGAATCAAAAGCTAATCCCGATACACTCAAATAACTATTTTTAGTAAAAGTGGAATTACTAAAATCTACCTGATCTAAAAGTTTCAGATCTTGAAAACTAACTACACCATTAAAATAACTAGACCGAAAAGCACCCGATTTTTCAAAAGTGGCATTTCTAAAGGTTAATAAACTTAAAAATCTACTCTTAGAAAATAGCGGACGATCTCGCCATTGACTTTGGGAAAAATTGGCTTCTTTTTCCCAGAAAGTACGGGTAAAATCTGCGGTTTTATCGTATTTAGTTTGATCAAAATAAGCTTCGGCAGTAAAATGACTGCGATGGAAGTTGGTAATACTTTTAAAATGTGCCGTGCGAAAGATAGCTTTATTTAAAAATTGACTTTGACTAAAATTTACATCTCCCATAAAAGTGGCTTTGGTAAATTTCGCTACCCTAGCAAAACGAGATTCTACCCAATTACTTTCACGACTAAATTTTGCTTCCATTGCTTCGACAATTTGCAGAAAAAAAGTCTTAGAAAAGTCCACTTCTCCCATAAATACGGTTCCGGACAACTTCACAGGTCCGCGAAATACTGTGACATTAAAAACCGGTTCATCGCTATCGAATAAAAAATTTTCGTCCTGTTGTAACAACTGTTCTTCCGTGGGTGATAATAAGGTAGCGAGAGCCACTTTTGTTAAAGGAGTCGGTAAACCCAGACGGGAAGCGATAAAATTGCCTTGAATTAAGGAATTACTAAAATCTAAACCTAGGGGTTGTTTAGCGCGATTAATTTGACCTTGAATCTGTTGATAAAATTGTTCCTGGAGTTCCTTATTTTCATCGCGGATATCGATAACTAAATTGGCTAAATCAATGGTAGTCATCCCTTCTTTAAGGACGGGTGCGCTTAAACGTTCCTGCAATAAAGTTACTGTTAAAGGAAGTCTATCCATTACTGCCAAACTAGGGAGAGAATGTACAGAGAAAAACAGAAAAACAATGATTAATAACCAGCAGCCTTTCAACAACGCACCCACGACAGTTATTTTCCTAAACAAGCTTGGATAGCCATTTCTAAATCCTCTTGGTTTAAATCGGTGATAACAAAGACTTCCTGCACACTTTTTCCTGTCCTCGCAATCACCTTAAAACCACCACGAATTGGTACTGATATCCGCAATTGTAACCGCGGACAATGACCTTTTGAGCGAGAAAGTACCCCCGGGGTGACAGTGGTGATTCCTTGATAGGTAATTAACTTTTCTAATACCGCAATCAACCCCGGAATATGAGTAGAATGATTCCAAACTAAACGACCATTATTCATAATTATGCGGCCTCTAGAGGAGCCATAGTTAATCCTTCCCGTCGCAATTGTTGGTGATAAAGTTCCGCTTGTTCTTGGGGACCTGACCAGACAATTGCTTGTCCTTGGTAGTGAACTTGATTAGTTAATTCCCAAGCTCGATCGGTAGTCATATCCGGGATATATTTAATTAAACAATTGGCCACATGATCGAAGGTGTTAAAGTCATCGTTGAGAACAATAACTTTATAGTTGGGATAAGTCTTTTTGACAACTTGGGTGGACTTATCTAAGGTGGTACTGGGTGCGCTGGCCATAAAAGTTACAATAGGTCAAGGTTTTTGCAATTAAATTCGAGCATTTTGACAACAATTAAGCGGCAAAAGCCACAGAATTATTATTCAAAACCCGGTGATAGTAATTTAATAATTGTTTGCTGGCCGCTTGCCATGCCCATTTTTCCGCTTCTAGGCGCGCATTTCGTCGTAATTCCTCTCTTTCTGCCTTGGCGGTTAGTAATCTCCGGGTGGCACTAATTAAACCCTTCTCATCCCTAGGATCGAAGAGATGACCATTAACTCCATCGGTGACAATATCGGGAATTCCCCCCGAATTTGCCGCCACCACCGGACAACCGGCAGCCATGGATTCTAAAAGTACCAAACCGAGGGTTTCTGTGCGTGAGGGAAAAAGAAAAGCATCTGCGGAAGCAAAAGCGGAGGCTAATTCTAACCCCTGTAAATAACCGACAAAATGGGTATTTGTGTCGGCAAAATGACTTGTTAAAGCTTCCCGATGGGGACCATCTCCCACAATGGCAAATCTTGCTTCGGGAATCGCTTCTAATACTGGTTTAATGCGATCAATTTCTTTTTCGGCCGAGACTCGACCAACGTATAATAAGAGAGGACTATCGGGGTTGTTTTGGGATAATTTCAGTCTCATAGCCGGGGATTTTAAATGAGGTTGAAATAATTCCGTATCGACTCCCCTTTGCCAAAGCTCTACCTTTTCAATGCCACGACTAGATAATTCTTGCACCATAGCAGTGGAAGTACAGAGATTTAAACTTGCTTGATTGTGGGCCAATTTTAATAATTCCCAGAGTAATCCTTCTAGGGAACCTAACCCGTAGTGTTGTAGGTATTGGGGGAGATGGGTATGATAGGAAGCGACGAGGGGAATGTTCATAGTTTTGGCAAAATAAATGCCTCCCACCCCTAAAATAGCGGGGTTAACCACATGAATAATATCGGGTTTGAACCTCTCTAAAGCTTGACCGACTGAGGGCCGGGGGAAAGCCATTTTTAATTCCGGATATAGGGGTAAGGGAATCCCTGTAACTCCATGAATTTTAGCACCTTTGTAATCCTTTAAACCGCCATCGGGAGAGAAAACTAATACCTGATGACCTAATCTTTGTAGGTGGTCAACGGTATGTTTAAGACGGGTGACAATTCCATCGATTTTCGGTAAGAAAGTTTCTGTAAAAAGAGCAATTCGCATAGAGAAAACAAGATTAAGTAATAATTAAGGACACCTGAAGGCAATTAACTCCCCAATCAATCATAGATCAGAAAGGCCAAAGGTTTTAATCACTCGATCGCTACCTTCGATAACCACCGTCGCTCGATAATTATCGCCGATTGCCGCTGTCCATAATTGCCATTCCCCCGCCACATTGTCTAATTTTAAGGGATTGAGGCCCACTTCCACTCGCTCGAGTCCCCCGCTAATTCCCGTTCCCAGTGCCTTTAAATAAGCCTCTTTTGCCGTCCATAACTGAAAAAATAGCTTTTCCTTCTCTGCGGACTTTTCAACCAGATCATGTTCCCTAGCACAAAAAAACCTTTTTGTCAAGCTATCTAAATCTTTCACCCCGCGCATTTTCTCTAAATCTACCCCGATGCGAGCGGTTAAAGTCAAGCCACAGATTGCCATCTCCTCGGAATGGGAGAGATTAAACTGCAATTGGTAGTTAATACTCGGTTTTCCCCGTTCACTGTAGATAAACTCGATTTTTTTGGGACTTATCGCCAAATATGACCCTAAAATCTCCCGTAAACACCCCCTAGCCACCAAAAAACGCCGCTTGTGTTGGGGAAAATGGTAACGATTAGCTCTAATTATTTCATCTTCCGAGAGCAAAGAAGCCAGTTTTTCTAGTCTGTCCCCAGGCGGATCGAGACTGATAAAATAGAGATGAACCTCATCGGTAGATATAAACATTAAACTCAGAAGCGTTCAAATAATTAATTATCGGTAAATTTTACCGTAAAATGAGAATTGCCGACTCAAGAATTTATCCACCTTCTAACTCTTGACTTTGCAGCACACCTATGAACTTTTTTCATACTGAAGACCACCTCCAACAGTTCGGTACAGATATTTTAGAAACAACTTGGCGAGAATTTCCCCAATTAGCTCAAGAACAAATTGCCCTAACTTGGATAGTATATGATCCTCCCGTTATCGTCAACACGGGGGGAGCAATTTCCCACGAAGAATTCTGGAAATATTCCCCCCGCGGATTTAGCTATCGCGGACAAGAAAGAACCTATCCTGCTAGTTTAGTGAAATTATTTTATCT
Organism: Microcystis sp. M109S1; assembly: GCF_020247025.1. Taxonomy (NCBI): domain Bacteria; kingdom Bacillati; phylum Cyanobacteriota; class Cyanophyceae; order Chroococcales; family Microcystaceae; genus Microcystis; species Microcystis sp. M109S1. The sequence continues at coordinate 3,304 of NZ_JADBRW010000383.1, read as the reverse complement.
AGTAGCAATTCATGAGTGGTTAGAAGGGGTAATGATTGCCGAAAGCACCGAATTAAATCGCGCCATTCGTGACATGATTGTTGACTCTAGTAATGATGCTACCAGTTTAGTTGTAGATCTGGTCACGGGAACCACTAGCGGTCCAGAAATTGCCGCCGGTCCCTTTGAAACTTGGAAGCAACAACGCAACATAGTTAATCGTTATTTTCAATCCCTAAATTGGCCAGAATTAGCGACAATTAACGTTAATCAAAAAACTTGGTCCGATGGTCCCTATGGACGTGAACGCACTTTTTTAGGGGAATTAATGGAGAATCGCAATATGTTAACTAGCAATGCAGTGGCGCGTTTAATTCATACTATTGTCGGGGGGATTGCTGTTTCTTCCCAACGTTCCCAAATGATGATGTCTTTACTAAAACGTAGTCTTAATCCTGCTGATTGGACAAGTCAAGGAGATGATACACAAATCTTAGGATTTCTGGGACAAGGATTACCAGAAAATAGTCAAATTTGGTCAAAAGCTGGTTGGACAAGTCAAGTACGTCACGATGCAGCCTATATTGAAATTCCCCATCATACTCCCTATCTCTTGGTAGTATTTACCGAGGGAAAAGATAACAGTCAAAATCGTTCAATTTTACCTTTTATTTCCCAGAGAGTAGCCGAGAAAATTATGCAGATTAATTAATTGAAGCTGTCAGTAGGATGCTTTTTAGATAAACATCCTACTGCAATAAACCCGTAAATTGACTGATATTCATCTCAATATGTAGCTTTTCTGGGATAGATGGGGTTCGTTCTTGCAGCTGAAATACCCGATTAAGTAAGGATTTAGTCTGTGCTTCACCTTGACGAGAAGGGCTGTCATCATTTAAACTAACAATAAGTTGTTCTTAAGTATTTCCTCAAATGTGTGACTTTCAATCCTCACTATTGTCATAACGAAAGGGAAGTGGAGAGTAAATTAATCGTCCAGTATTTACTCCCCAAACTAGGCTACAATGCCGAACATTGGTATCAACAAGTTAGCTTCGGTAAAGTACGCTTAGATTTCCTTGTTTCCGCTCAAAAACCTATCAACAAAAAGCAGTTTTTATCCTCTCACTGTCTAGTTATCGAAGCTAAAAACCCCAGAGAAAAGCTGAATAATCATCGTCACCGCTTAGGTTATTATCTCAACTACTTTAAAGTGCAGTGGGGTTTATTAACCAATGGTTATGAGATTCTACTTTATCAAAGGAAACCCGATAAAATTTATTTAGTTTTTAGATGTTCTGGGTTAGAAATTGCCTCTCACTTAGAACAGTTAAAATCTCTGATTGGCTACGAAACCTTATCCCTAGGCATTCAACCGCTCAATTCTCCAACAATCAACAACAGAAATCCCATGAAAACCATCGCAATTTATCATCATAAAGGTGGTGTTGGTAAAACCACCGTCGCTACCAATCTAGCGGCAGCTTTGAGTAAAAAAGGTAAGCGAGTATTATTGATTGATATTGATGCTCAAGCTAATAGTACCTTTGCCGTTGGTTTAATTAAGTTTCAATTCGATGATGACGATGATTTAAAAGATAAAAACGTCTTTCATTTGCTAGATAACAGTAACCGCATTTTTATTGAGAATATCGTCAGAAAGTCCCAAGGATTCAATCATCCAGAAATTGATGTTATTCCCTCTCACATATCTTTAATTGCTAACCAAGCTAAAATTAAAGATAATGCAGCGGTATTTGCTAGATTGGCAAGAAAATTAGAGAAAGTAAATAATCAATACGATATTGTAATTATTGATGCACCTCCCGCACTTGATTTGTATGCACGCATTGCTTTAATTGCCGCTGATTATCTGATAATTCCTTCTGATCTTAAACCATTTTCTAATCAAGGATTAGATAGCGTTAAAAACTTTGTTCAAGAGGAAATCAATGAAAGTCGTGGAGATTTGGGCAAACCAACACTACAAATTTTAGGCGTTTTACCTTCCAAAATTTCCACCCATGCTCAATACTTAAGATATAATTTTCCCAAACAAAAACAAGTGATTCCAGACAAATATAGTTTACACTTGATGGAATCAACTATCTCGGAAAGAATGCCTTTATCTCGCTGTATAAATCAATACGTTACCGTGGGAGATTTAGAAATTCCTGCCCCCCAATCTATAATTGATTATGCCGAACATCAAGCTGATGCGGGAGTATCAGCAGCAGAATTTGAAGCCTTAGCATTGGAAGTTTTAGCTAAAATAGGAGTTAAATAAATGTGGAAATTTTTACGAGTCGATATTACTGATATTAATCCTTCCGTTGCCAGAGAAACTTTCTCTGAAACTGAATTGGAAAATTTAGCCAATCTTATTATTGAAATGGGTGGAATTATTCGCCCTGCTATTCTCAAAAAAGCTGATAATAAAAAAGTTGATGAACGTTATAATATTATCAGTGGAGATTTAGAATATTATGCTTCTGTCATCGCTAATAAGAAAGTTCCTGACATCGAGATGATTAACGCTTTTGTAGTTGATAAAGAAGCGGAGAATATTGCTGTAGAGCAAATGCAGTTATTATCTGCTGCACCTGCGATAATTACCACGCCAGAAGAAATAGATAATTCTCTAGAATTGAGGATGAGTAATCTTGAAAAACTATTAGAAACCCAGTTACAAGCAATCCGAGAGGAGTACCAAAAAGAAATCAAAAGACTGGAAGAAAAAATTATTCCTCCTCCTCCTCCTTCTTATAAGTCGATTTTAGAGCTTTTAAATACCTGTGATGCTAATCAGCTTAAAAAAGGGGGAATTCTACCTGCATCTGTTAATGACTTTCTGAAAAAACGTTCAGAAAAGCCCTTTGACTCTTTGGAAGATATCCTAAATCGCCCAGTGTCAGGAGTTAAAGAGAAAAGATTAATTAAGCTTGTCGATTATCTGCTGACTTACAATTAATTTTTGTGGGTGTGTTGAGCTAATTTAACACACCCTACCGATCGATGTTATAATAATGGAAGATCAGTAAAAAAGCCTGATCCGATAGCGGGCAAAGATTAACAAGAAGACGGTTGAAAAGAGAAAACTTATGACAACTACTCCAGTAATTGCTGCTTCTTTAACAATTCCTCCCCTAGAAAACGGCGATAAATTAACTCGATGGGAATTTGAACGACGTTATCAAGGGATGCCCCATCTCAAAAAAGCGGAATTAATTGAAGGAATTGTTTATATGGCATCTCCCTTGAGAATTACCCAACATGGTGAACCCCACGCGCATATTATGTTATGGTTGGGTTTTTATAAAGCTTT
>NZ_JADBRW010000382.1:0-12263 GCF_020247025.1 Microcystis sp. M109S1 | reverse complement strand
TAGTTGAGAGTTTCTGAAAAGTAAATGCCTAACCCTAGTGGATTAGAGATGAAGATTGATTGAATGAACGAATCATAGTCAATCACATAATCACATCAATCATAGTTAAGACCATGGGAAAATAGGGTCTGTAGGCGCACGGATTTTCCATTATATATATAGTATCATGTCAAGGGGCTTTTGTCAAGAGAAAATTTTTCTGACCCGGAAGGAATTCAACCTAGATAAAAACTGAGGATCAGAGCCACTAAAAAAGTCATTAACAGGCATAAAATTCCGAAATAAAGGACGATTTTAGGACGGAAAGCTGATAGGAGGAGGATAAAAGCTTTAATATCAATGAGGGAAGCGACCAGTAAAAAAGCGAGAGTGGAACCCACAGAGAGATTAGTAATTAAAGAACCGGGGACAAAAGTGCTAAGACTGGCATTAACAGCGAGGGTGAAACCAAAAAACAACTGCACGAGAATTTGAGTAACGGGAGTATTCCCCCAGGCAATTAATTGACTCTGAGGTAATAATAGCTGAAAGACACTAGCGATCGCACAGCCAATAATTAATAATCCCCCTAATTCCAGTGCTTCATCGATAAAGTTATCGAGAAATAGCTGCAGAGAAATTGGCCAAGCTTGCCTATCTCTAGTTTTATACTCATAAACAAGATTGCCGACTCTTTGTAGGGGTTGACCGGCTGCTTCCTCCGGTAAAAAACTACCGGAAAGAACTAAACTTGATTCTAGGGGAATTTCGCTATCGGTGCGGGGTTTTTCCCGATAGAAACTAAAGAGAGTACCGATAACAATTGCCATTAACCAGACCGAAAGCGATCGATAGAAGAAAATACTAGAATAGGTGAAAGTCTGCCAAGTTAGCCAAAGAGTGACGATATTTAGGGTAGGTGCAGCGGTGAGAAAGCTAAACACCACCCCTGGGGGTACTCCCTCTAATAAGAATCTTCTAGCGACGGGAATCGTGCCGTATTGTCCGACCGGTAGGATTAATCCGATGGCACTGCCAACGATCGCTCCTAACAGTCGATTACGGGGAAATATCGCCGCTAATCGCTGTTTATTGACGAAAACCAGCAAAAAACTGGAAACGGCTGCCCCGAAAAGTAAAAAGGGAAGGGAGGTCAAGACTAAACTAAGAAAAAAAGTAACTGCGATAGAAATTTGATTCATGAATAGGGTTCAAGATCGGAAGCTATCCTACAAAATAGCAGATAAGGTAAAAAGTAAAAAGAGCGGTTTTAGATGCAACAATAGGTTAGTTTGTTGAAATCAAAAATTAAAAAGAACGTAAAGCGATTAATTGTGCCTCAGCTTTATGAAGGGATTCTAACCATTCTTTTTCGGGATCGCTATCGGCAACTATTCCCGCTCCCACTTGTCCCCAAACGGTGTTTAAATTCCCTTGAGCAGTCATTAATAGGGTACGGATGAGAATATTCAAATCTAAATGACCCCGTAGGTCAATATAGCCACAGGAACCATAGAATAAATTACGTCGCACCGGCTCCAATTCTTCGATAATTTCTAGACAACGAACTTTCGGACAACCGGTAATTGTTCCCCCCGGGAAAAGAGCTTTAATTAAATCAATAGCATGATACTTTTTATCTAATTTTCCTTGAACATTACTGACCAAGTGCATAACGTGACTATAACGCTCGATCGTCAGTAATTCATCAACATCAACCGATCCCCATTCACAAACTCTACCCAGATCATTACGTTCTAGATCCACTAGCATAATATGCTCGGCGCGTTCTTTTTTATTAGTTAATAGTTCCTCGGCCAATTGTCGATCGAGTGCCTCAGTTTTACCCCGGGGACGGGTTCCTGCGATTGGTCTAGTGCTGGCTATTCCTCTTGCTAATTTCACCAATCTTTCGGGAGAACAACTAATCATTTCGCCCCAAGGGGTGCGCCAATAACTGGCAAAAGGAGAAGGGTTAATCTGTTGTAAACTGCGATAAATTTGCCATCCTTTTGCCTTAGTTGTGCTTTGAAATCTTAGGGATAAATTTGCTTGAAAAATATCGCCTTTTCTGATATAATCTAAGGCTTTTTTAACAGCTTTTTCGTAGTCGAGTTGAGAAGTATAAAAGATTAAGGGAGAGGGATGAGGATCGATCAACTCAAAATCGGGGTGATTGGTTAAAGATTGTTCGTATTTATCTAAATCTTCGGGTTTAGTGGCAGCTAACCAGAGAATTTGTGCTTGGTGATCGAGAATAGCAAAACTGTCCGGTTCGTACCAATAAGCGACGGGAAAAGGGAGATTATCAGCTTTCGTGCTGGGTAATTTTTCTATTTCCCAAGCTAAATCGTAGCCTAACCACCCCAACCAACCGCCATGGAAGGGAAGATGATCGGGAAGAACATCGGATCGGGTTTGGGGGAGTAAACTGCTTAAAAAGGGCAAAATTTCCCCTAGTGCGGGGGTCCAAAACTGACGCGGGGAACCAGCACAAAGAGAGTAACGGGAGAGGGAATTACCCGGATAGGGACTTTCTAGTAAAGTAGCGATCGCATCTTGGGAGAATAAACAGGCAAAAACCTCAGAACCAGTGCGCTGATGTAGAGGAAGAGATCGCCAATGCCATGCTAAAGGTTTTTGCATCTAAAATCGCGGGCCAAAATAGCTGGTAAATTGGGTATAAATAAGGGTTTGGTGTTAGTTGTGGGGTAGTTGATCTTTCCTATCTGCTAACACCTATTCTCTTAGTCCTAAATGTTGGCTGTCTACTAATTATCCCCGATAATCGAGGTCAATTTCTTTAGAACCGCCGCGCTGTAATTGGCCTAATAATTCCCCTAACTGACTCCAAACCAAACCACCGATAAAGATAGTCATGGGGAGAGAGATAGCGTAGGCAACCCAACCATTGAGAATAAATATATCTAATCCCGAGGCGAGGAAAAGACAGATTCCGATACAAATACCGATAAAAGGAATTTGTAAGGAACTGGATTTTAAAAGATTTTGATCGTCCGAGCCCTTATTTTTATACCAATTGTTAACCACTTGCTTGAGACTAGCTTCAAAAGCAGCCCCGCAGGTAATACCGATAAATAAACCGGCAACAACCAGAAAATAGGGCGGTTGGGGCAGAAAATAATAATCCATAGAAAAAGTGATTAACCGATGATGACCTTAAACACTTTAACGCGAACTGGTTTCTCGCGGAAGGACAGCGGCCACACCTTGGGACGATAATTCCCGAAAAGCGCTCATGGCCACATCCAAGAGTCGCCGCGGTTGCAATTCTCCTTGGATTAAACCCCAGAGACGTTGTACTTCGGCGGTATGGAGACGGTCATCTTCCGTTAAAGCTAATAGCAATTGACGACGCAGATAACGACCTTCTTCCGAGAGAAGAAAAGTGATGCCTAATTGCGCGGTGGGCAGTAAATCGAAGTTACTTTCCGAGCGAGCCATTGTAATCATGTTTTCTAGGCGTTGCCACTGGAATTTACCGTCTTTGAACAGGACATCCAGTAAACGCCGGCGCAGTTGCGGCGATTCCCCGGTCAGGAGACGTTTAGCGACGTAGGGATAGGCCACTTGGACGATTTTGAAGTTAGGATCGAGGGTGAGGGCTGCCCCTTCTTGGGTGACGAGGGAACGAATAATCAGGGCGAATTTGGCGGGAATCCGGAAGGGATACTCGTACATCAATTCGGAGAAATCATCGGTAATGGTGCGGAAATTGAAGTCACCGACCCTTTGACCGATGGCATTGCCTAAAACCCGTTCTAGAGCCGGAATAATTGGTTTTATATCCGTTTCTGGGGTTAAAAATCCCAGCTTGACAAAGTTGCTGGCCAGGTTTTCGTAGTCTTTGTTAATTAAATCGACGACGCAACTGGCGAGGGTTTCTTTAGTTTCCTCCTCTAACTGGTCCATCATGCCAAAATCGATATAGGCCATGCGACCATCAAAGGTGGCGAAAAGATTACCCGGGTGGGGGTCAGCGTGGAAAAAGCCGTGTTCGAGGAGTTGCTGTAATCCGGAGGTTACGCCGATTTTAACGATATTATTGGGGTCCAATCCTAAAGCTTTGATGTTCTCGGTATCGGTGAGTTTATAGCCATCAATCCATTCCAGGGTGAGGACGCGGCGACCACTATAACGCCAGTAGATACTGGGAACTTTAACTTCGGGGTTATTTTGGAAGTTGGTGGCGAATTTTTCAGCGTTGCGACCTTCGTTTTGATAGTCGATTTCCTCAAAGAGTTTGGTGCCGAATTCATCCACAATCAGGGTGAGGTCGTGGCCGAGATTGAGGGGTAATAAACGACCGAATTTTTGGGCAGCCCAGCGCATTAGGTATAAATCGAGGCTTAAAAGCGCCCGCAGCCCGGGTCTTTGCACTTTAACGGCTACTTCTTCGCCGGTGGGTAGAATAGCTTTGTAAACCTGTCCTAAACTAGCGGCAGCTACCGGGGTGGGGGATATTTCTCGATAGGCTTTTTCTACGGACATTCCCAATTCTGTCTCGATAATGGCAAAAGCAATGTCGTTATCGAAGGGGGGAAGTTGGTCTTGCAGTTTAACTAATTCGTCTAAAAAGTCTCTGCGAACGAGGTCGGGACGGGTAGAGAGAGCTTGACCGACTTTGATGAAGGTGGGACCTAAACAGGTGAGAATTTGCCTAAGTTCGCTGGCACGCCGGTATTTATTGGCTTCTTCTTGCTTTGTCCATTTGTCCCAGAGGAGACTGAGGAGAAATAATCCTAAAGACCAAATAATCACGAAAGCGCGACCGAACAATTGCCAAGGTTTGTAACGGTATTGTTGAGCGATCGCGTCTGCACTGTAAGGAGTGAACTGTGTTTCTTCTCGTTTCCGGTCAGTTTGACTGTCTTGATGCCGACTCACAAGCTAATCTCTATATATCTTACGCCACTTGATATTGTAGCTAAGTTCTTGGCATCGGTATACAAAACTACACATTATTTAATAATTGTTATAATTCCCTGAGAAATCATAAGTATTTATGGCTGGACTGCCGGGGTGAGTTGGGCTGCCCTAACACCCCCAACCGGATATTTAAGCAATTTCATCGGGATTAATGCCCAATTCTCGCAGCTTTTGGGCTAATTTTTCCGCCCGTTGTTGTTCTCTTTCTTTGGCTAATCTTTCCTGTTCTTTGGCTAATCTTTCCTGTTCTTTGGCTAATCTTTCCTGTCGGGCCGACTCTTGAGGGGTGGGAACCAATTCACCCGATTCGGTGAAATAGCGCAATTTATTGGCAAAAATTCCTAAATATAATCCTAGTTGCTTACTCCATAAATAACCGTTTTCATTGGGGGTAATCGGTTGGTATTGTCCCTCGATTAAAGTGAATCCTTGCCATTCTAAAGTATTGGGATCAAACCAAAAATATTCAGGAGTCCGGAAAGTATGCTGATATAGTTCCTTTTTGGCTTTTCTGTCCACATTAGCGGTGGAATCGGAGAGAATTTCGATGATTACATTGGGATATTTACCCCCTTCTCCCCAGACAACCCAACTTTTTCTAGGACGTTTTTCCGTATCTAAAACCAAGAAAAAATCTGGTCCACAAAAATCTCGCTGTTTCAGTTGCCTTTCGTTATAATATATGGTCAAATTGCCCGAGGCATAGTAATCGTTTCTATCTTGCCAGAGCCAATCAAGACAAGATAATAATAAAATAATTTGTTGTAAATGCAGATCACTTTCCACGGGTGGTTCATCACTCCATAAATCGGTGGGAGGACAGACAATATCGGTAGCAATATCTAGGGTTGTCATCGTTTATAAACCCATTGAGTCAATTTGGGGTGATTCTAGCAACAAGGCACAATCAATACAATTATATTATAAGTCCGATCGTTTTGCTTGTATATAGGGTGTGCTGAAAAAGTTTGTTGGTGGGGTTAGGAGTCGGTTGGAGAAGTCAGAATACCATGACCTCAATTTCCTTCGTTGAAGGACTTATAAAAACCAGAAGAAAGCAATTAAAATAACAGTGAGAGTGGCGGCAAAAATGAGAGCGTATTCAATTTTTTTATTGATAATACCAATAACCATGACTAGGGTAATTGCCAGAAGAAACACACCGATATAGACTAGATCTTGAGTACCCGAATTAACTAAATTATTATTTAAAGTCGGTGTGGGTGTGGGAGTTTGTAGAATTGTTGATGAGAGACTAATCGTGGAGGTAATGAACATAAATATTTATGACTACCATAGAACTAATTTTATACAGTAAACCGGACTGTCATCTTTGCGAAGGGTTGCTAGAGAAACTAGAAAAAATCCGTCAACCGGAGTGGCAGTTAGAAATTAGGGACATTACCAGTCGAGAGGATTGGTTTAACGCTTATCAGTACGAAATCCCCGTCCTCTGTCAAAAACTGGCCAAGGGGGAAAAAATCCTTCCTCGTCTTTCCCCCCGGGCAAATGCCGAACAATTGGCCCGTCTTTTAGCCAATAATTTAACCTAGGGGCTAATTACCCGGACCAGGAATAACGACCGGACTAGGAGAGGGAGAAGACTGGGCGACCGGTTGCGGTTTGGCTGCGGGTTGAGTTTGATACCATTTAAAGTGTTGGTAGGCCGTGCGCGATATTTGTTGAATCAGAGTCCTAGCGTTGCTATCATTGTGGGGACGTTTCACCATCACTGCTCCTAGATAGCGTTTCCCGTTGGGCATATCAATAATCCCCGCATCCGCTAACATCGAGCCAATATCACCGGTTTTATGGGCAATATCGGCGGATTTCTCGATACCTTGCGGTAGGAGGGTGCGAGTGCGCGTTTCCTGCATAATATTCAATAGACGATCGCGGGAACGTAAACTGAGTAATTCCCCTTGATTAACTTTTCCTAAGATTGTCACCAAATCTCTCGGACTTGTGGTATTGGTTCCTTCCAAGTCTGGTAAAGCGTTATTAATTACCGTACTGGTCAAACCCCAAGCTTGAAAACGCTGATTAAGAGCCTCTTTGCCGCCCATGCGCTTAATTAACATATTAGTAGCGGTATTATCGCTAATTACGTTCATTTTAGTGGCGGTTTCTAGGGCAGTATAGGTTTTATTCACTCCTAGATACTGCATATCCCCGGACCCACTGGCCAGGACATCCTTAGTGGCCACAAGGGTTTCATCGAGACGAATTTTTCCCGCATCCACATCCTCGAAAAAGGCGACCAGAATCGGGATTTTAATCGTACTAGCGGCAGCAAAAATAGTATCTCCGCGAAAATTAGCGTAAGCACCGTTATCGAGGTCAATAAATAAAGCTCCCGCCTGTAATTTCGGATATTTGACCGCTAAAGCCTGTAATTTCTGGTTGAGGCTGCTGAGATTTTCGTTTAAAACTAACGTGGTCGGTTTTGGGGTGACGGGTTTAGGAGTCGGGGAATTAGTAGCGGTGGGTTTTGGGTGTAGAGGTAATTTGCTCGGATCCACCACGGTTAAAACCGTACCAGCGATCGCACCTAAACCGACACCAAGGATAGAGAAGCGAAGAACCTGAAGGAGAAAAGAGGAGATTAGGTTAGTTTTACGCTGTTTTTTTGCCTTTTTAACCGGTAAAGACTTTTTTTTGTTGTTTGAGTCCATGGACCTAGGGGACTTAAGGCCAGATTGGACTTTAGTAGGACGACGAGTTACTTGACGAGTCACGGTTTTCCTCAAGGGTATCCAGATTTATTATCGATCGCTAGGAGAATTTTTTTTCTTGCCCTTGAGACTATCAAGACCGAGAAAAAGTTGCCCGATACTTTCAATATGACCGATAATGCCCCGCAGCAGGGCTAATTCCTCCACCGTGGGCCGGGCCCGATGATAAAATTGCCGGAATTTCTCCATCCTAGCGGTGGCGGTGTGGGGGTAAAGATAGCCAATTTTGAGCAAAAAGCTCTCCAAGTGCTGATAATAGCCTTCTAGAGCCTCAAAAGTGGCATTAGGGGGCGTTTCTAACGGGGGTTCGAGCCTATTTTCCGTGGCCATTTGGTACAGTTCGTAGGAGCAAACCGCCACCGCTTGGGCGAGATTGAGGGAGGAATATTGAGGATTAGCGGGAATACCGACAAAACGCTGGGCGTGGTTCAGTTCGCTGTTACTTAAACCCCGGTCTTCTGGCCCGAAAATTAAGGCCGATTCCAGGTTAGGGGTGAGTAACCAGGGTAAGGCAGTCTGGGGTGTTTCGAGGGGAGTATTCAGGTGACGGGGTTTCGAGGTGGTGGCAATGATGCGATGACAACCCTGCAAAGCTTCCGCAAGGGTGGCTACCTGTGAACAGTTTTCTAGGACTTCAATCCCGTGTACTGCCATGCGTCGCGCTTCTTCTGCAAGGATATCACAGGCAGCATTGACGATAATTAAGCGACTTAAGCCCATATTCCGCATAATTCTGGCAGTGGAACCCACATTTAAGGCTCCGGCCGGTTCAACCAAAATAATTCTCAGGCGATCGAGCGGGGAACTCTGATTATTTTCATCTACACTCATAGATAAGGCGCAGTTTTTGACTTTTTAATTTTAATCATGGCACGTCAGCCCTCGAAGTCCGATCTTCCCAGTAAAATTTGTCCCGTTTGCGGTTTATCGTTTACTTGGCGCAAAAAGTGGCAAAATTGTTGGCATGAGGTCAAATACTGTTCAGAACGCTGTCGTCGTCGCAAGTCCTCGACTAATGAGTAAAAAGCCGAGAATTTTAACTATGAGATAGGCACTCTTGCAAAAGGCAATTTTTAGCTGAGGACTTAGATGGGTAATTAATTTTGCTTAGGTACTCTATTAGCTTTTAATTTTACGGTTAATTTAGTAAGCTAATACTTGGCTAAATTAACTTTTTCTTAAGAGAATCTGAATGCACATTGCCTGGTTAGGAAAAAAATCTCCTTTTTGCGGTAACGTTACCTATGGGCGAGAAGTGACTAATTCTCTGCTCGATCGAGATTATCAAGTCAGTTTTCTGCATTTTTCTTCCGAAAAACCCACCGTAGGCGATTGGCCTGACTTTTACGACGAAATCACCCTGCCACGTCTCTATAGTTCCCAAGTCTATACTATTCCCACCCTGAAATCGAGTCGCGTTCTACAGGATAAACTCAGGGAACTGAAACCCGATCTAGTTCATGCGTCCTTACCCCTGTCTCCCCTCGATTTTCTGCTACCAGAAATTTGTGAGTCTTTAGATTTGCCTCTGGTGGCGACTTTTCACCCGGCTTTTGATAGTAAAATTCGCAATCTGATTTCTAGTACCCAATTATTAACCTACCAACTACACGCCCCTTTTTTAGCTAATTACGATAAAGTAATTATTTTTTCCACTTCTCAACGGGATTTTTTAGTTAAATTGGGGGTTCCCGAAGAAAAATTAGCAATTATTCCCAATGGGGTTGATGTTAATAAGTATTGTCCAGGACCATCGAATATTAAAGCTCAATATAATGCCGATTGTTTATTTGTTTATCTCGGTCGGATCATGCCGGAGAAAAATGTAGAATCTTTATTGAAAGCTTGGAAAAAAACCAATTTAGGTGATAGATGCAAACTGCTCATTGTTGGCGATGGTCCGTTAACTCCTTCCCTTAAACCTTTTTATGGAGAAGAAGATGGTATTATCTGGTTAGGTTTTATCGGCGATGAAAATAAACGAATTGAAATTTTGCGCGGGGTTGACTGCTTTATTTTGCCCTCATTAGTGGAAGGTTTATCGATTTCCCTCTTGGAAGCGATGGCCTGCGGTGTTGCTTGTATGGCTACGGATGTGGGGGCCGATGGGGAAGTGTTAAAAGGTGCGGGAATAGTTCTAGATACTAAAGGACTAATTACCCAATTAAAAACTCTCTTGCCCGTATTACGAGAGCATCCTGAATTAACAACAATTTTAGGACAAAAAGCCCGTCAAAGAGTTTTAGACTCTTACAGTCTCAGCAAAAATATCGATCACTTACAGTTAGTTTATCAAGAAGTGTTAGCCAAAAAACAATCTTCTCTTAGCTACTTTCACTAAGGAATTTATATGACGATTGCCCGGACAATTTGCTTGGGATTTATTGCGGTAATTTTAGCGGGAACTTCCCTGTTGATGTTGCCTGTTTCTACCACTAGCGGCACTTGGAATGACCCAATTGTTGCCCTCTTTACCTCCACTTCTGCCGTCTGTGTAACCGGTTTAGCAGTAGTAGATACGGGTACTTATTTTTCTTTTTGGGGTCAATTATTTATTGCTTTATTAGTGCAAGTGGGTGGACTGGGATATATGACCACTACCACTTTTTTAATGTTATTAATTGGGCGAAAATTTGACCTGAGACAGAAGTTAGCAATTCAAGAATCCTTTGATAGACCTTTCCTACAAGGTAGTCAAAGTTTAATGAAATCAGTGATTGCTACTACTCTAGTTTTTGAGTTAACAGCAACTTTGATTATGTTAACTGTCTTCGCCCAAAAGTATGATTTTAGATATGCGGTGTGGTTATCTTTATTCCATAGTATTAGTGCTTGGAATAATGCTGGTTTTGGCTTGTTTAAAGATAACTTGATGTCCTATCAATCCTCAATTATTATTAACTTAGCTATCACAGGATTGATCATTTTTGGAGGTATCGGTTATCAAGTAATTATCGAGTTTTATACTTGGTCTATTCACCGCTTTCGATATAAAAGAAAAGGCTTTGTTTTTTCTCTTAACTATAAAGTTGCTATCAGTACAACTATATTTTTATTAGTGATGGGAACATTGGCTTTTTTATTTACTGAACAGGGAAATGGTGACACTTTGGCTAATTTATCAATTAAAGATAAATTGCTGGCTGCTTGGTTCCAATCGGTAACATCGAGAACAGCAGGATTTAATACCATTGATATCGGGAAAATTTCCGTAGAAGGTTTATCAATTACCATCGCTCTCATGTTTATAGGAGCCAGTCCTAGCGGTACAGGGGGAGGTATTAAAACCACAACTTTTAGGATTTTATATAACTGTACTCGCTCGGTTTTAAGAGGCCATGAAGAAGTGACTCTCTATCAAAGACGAATTCCTATGCCGTTAATTTTAAAGTCAATGGCGGTGGTTTTTGGTTCGGTTATAGCGATTATTATCTCCACCCTAGCTATCTCATTTGTGGAGACAGATTTTAAAATGATTCAACTGTTTTTTGAGGTAGTTTCTGCCTTTGGAACTGTCGGCTTATCTATGGGTATAACCGCAGCTTTATCGCCGATTTCTAAGTTAATTATTGTTTTTATGATGTATCTGGGACGGGTAGGAGTTATACTTTTAATAGCGGCTATTATCGGCGATCCGAAACCAACAGTGATTAATTACCCCGAAGAAAACCTTTTAGTGGGATAATTAATATCAGTTATCAGTTACCAGTTTCTCCTGTCTCCTCACTCATTGACACTAGCATTTTAAATGCGTAACAGTTTAACTTAAAATTATGCAATCAATTAAATTTTTTAGTAGTATGCGTCCCCAAAATCGTCAATTTGCCGTCATCGGATTAGGCAGATTTGGGCGCGCCGTCTGTGAAACCTTACGCAAACAAGGTTATCAAGTGGTAGCGACAGATATTGACGAAGGATTAGTAGCACAAGCGTTATCTGATCGAATAGTAGATAATGCGATCGAGCTTGATTCTACCAAACCTAACGCCCTGCGAGAAGCGGGAATTTTTGAAACTGATACGGTGATTGTCGCTATTGGTAAATACGTTGAAGAAAGTATCATTACTACTCTCAATTGTAAGGAAGCAGGGGTTAATTTTGTCGCCGCTAAAGCCTCCACAGAAATCCATGGAAAATTACTAAAAAAAGTTGGTGCAGATTTAGTAGTTTTTCCCGAATACGATGCCGGTTGTGAGTTAGCGCACCGTTTAACTAGACCATCAATTTTAGAACGATTTGATCTCGATCCCGAACATAGTATTGTTGAGTTAAAAGTCCCGGAAGCTTTTCACGGTAAAACCCTAGCAGAGTTAGAAATTCGTAATCGTTATGGGTTAAATATTGTCGCTGTCGGTAATGCGGAAAAATTCAAGATTAACCCCAATCCCCAAGAAAGATTACACAAGGATTTAGCAATGGTGGTGATTGGTTCTAACCGAGATATTCAGCGTTTACCGATTTGACACTCCCCGCTCTAAAGAGACGGGGATTCTTGGTTCACAGAGATTACTTGCTTAGACAGAATTGCTTCTGAAAAAGTAGAGGTATTCTCTCCCCAAGCGTTTATTGGGTCGAGCCCAAAGGTTCCGGTATGCCCTA